>CAZPJJ010000005.1:0-32976 GCA_964586535.1 uncultured Acidobacteriota bacterium
CGACATCCATTCCGAGCTCAACGTCGGTTTCGTCGACCTCGTGCTGGGTATCGACACCGAAATCGGCGGCCTCGAGGGAACCGTGCATGTCCAGGTTCCCGCGGGGACGGAACCAGGAGCGACGCTGCGACTCGCGGGGAAGGGGATCCCTCGCCTCTCGAGCCGCGGTCGCGGCGACCACATCGTTCACGTCGTCGCCAAGCCGCCGCGCAAGCTCTCGAGCCGCGAGCGCGAACTCTGGTCGGAACTCCGCGACCTCGCGCAGGGCACGGGGCAGAGCGGGTCCGGCAAGGCAAAGCGTAAGGGCAAGCAGAAAGGCAACGACGACGGCGGGCTCCTCGATCGAGTCAAGGATATTTTCGGCGGTGAATGATCGGTTGCAGTGGCCGGGACGATGGTTTCGCGTCACGTGGAACCTCCCACCCGATATGGAAGAGCCCGCGCTCGGGCTTGCGTATGGCGCCGGCGCGGTCGGTTCCTCGGTGAGACCCGGAGGTCCGGGGCGCATCGCGCTCGAGGCGTGGTACGAGAGCGAGGAGGCAGCCCAGGACGCCGTCTCGTTCGTGGCGTCGCTCGAGGGAATCGCCGCCTCGCCGGAGATCGTCCCGATCGAGGACGAAGGCTGGCTGGAGGCTTCGCTTCAGCCGCGCGAGCCTATCGTCGCAGGGTCCTTCGTCGTGTGGGACGGTCGCGGCGACAAGCCGCGCCTCGACGACGGACGATCGTTGGTGATCCTGCCGCCATCGCGAGCCTTCGGCACCGGAGAGCACGAGACGACGCGCCTGTGTCTCGAAATGCTCTCGACGATCGACGCGAGCGGGCTCCGTGTTCTCGATCTGGGCGCGGGTTCCGCGGTCCTGGCGATCGCCGCCGCGCGCGCGGGGGCTGCGGCCGTGCTGGCCCTCGAGATCGACACGCGGGTGGTCGACGTCGCCCTGGAAAACGTGCGCGACAACGGCGTCCTGGGCGCGGTGAAGGTGGTCTGCGGATCGTGGCAAGCCCTCGCCCCGAACGCGCGCTTCGATCTCGCGATCGCGAACATCCACAAGAGCGCGCTCGTGCGTGCCGCTCGCGCCGTGGGAGCACGGTTGCCGCCGGGAGGGCGCGCCATTCTCTCGGGATTCTCGCCCGACGATGCGGACGATGTCTCGCAAGCGTGGCAGCGCACCGGTTGTCGCGAGATCGCTCGCGAGCGAGCGGGCGAATGGGCGGCATTGGGAGTTCTCAAGCATGCATAGTCGGACCGGCGCCCTCTCCATCGGCCATCACCGCGGTATCACGAGGCGTCTCGCTCGTTCGGGCGCTCTTCTCGCCGGAGTCGCTCTCTCTCTCGCGTTCCTGGGCGGTCTCGCGGGTTGCGGCGGGGTGGGGAGCACCAGTGCCGACGAGCTGCGGGCGTTGCTCTCGAAGGGGCAGCGCGAGGAAGCCGCACGTCGTGCGAGCGCCTTCGTCGCGGGCTCTCCCGAGGAATGGACGCTTCTGGCGCAAGTTTTCGCGGGACTGCGGGGATTCGAGGACGCCGCGATCGAGAGGTTTCGACCCCTGGCCGAGCAGGGAGACCCGAGCGCCGTGTTGCTCGCCGCGCGAGTCGCCGCGGATGCCGACCGGCCGGGAATCGGGATCGAGTGGCTTCGCGAGGCTCGCGATCGCTTTCCCGATGTCGACGAGCTCGCCATCGAACAGGCCAAGCTCCTCGGGCGTCTCGACCGCCACCGCGAGTCGGTCGCCGTGCTCGCGCCGCTGGCCAAGAGCGATCCACGCCTGCTCAACTTGACCGGCTACGCTTGGCTCCTGGCCGGCGACGTTGACAAGGCCCGCGCGTTTCTCGAGCGATCGATCGAGGAAGCGTCCCGAGCGGGCCGCCCTTACGCGCCGCCGCACTATCATCTCGGACTTCTCGAATCGCAGGTGGGAGATCTCGAGCGAGCCCTGGAGCATCTGGTGCGCGCGATCGAGGCGAATCCCGATCACCTGGAAGCGCACTATCAGCTGCTCGCGGTCGCCGAACGCGCATCGCGCGGAGACCTCGCCGAGCGAGCCCGCGCGGGATTCGCGCGCATCAATGGCGCGCGACTGAGCTCGATGGGCGCGACGCTTGCCGAAGGCGGCAACGCCCCCGTCGCGGTGTATCGAGGTGAGTCCTGGGAAACTCGCGTCGTCGTTTCCGAACGTGAGTTCACGCGCACGGTTCCGGCGGGATCACGGCTTGCCTTCGCCTGCCGCGCACCGCGAGGGGCGCGTGCTCTCTTCGATGTCGAGACGAGTGACGGCACGTCGCTGCTCTCGGTCGTGCACGAGGGGGGCGCGGACGAGGGGATCTGGTATCCCCACGAGATCGACGTCCCCGCGGGCGGAGAATCGATCGAACTCCGCTTCGGCGTCGCCCCCGCGAGCGGATTCGATCGTCTCCTGGGACGCGCACCCGCCCCGGGAGCGGCCTTCTCCGAGCCGGCTGCACTTGCCGGCGAGAAGGTGCGCTCGGCCGACTCTCGGCCCAACATCCTGCTCTTCTCGCTCGATACACTGCGCGCCGATCGCGTCGGCGCCTATGGCGCGGGGCGCGAGACGACGCCCGCCATCGACGCCCTTGCCGCGTCCGGAGTTCGTTTCGCGCGCGCGATCGCCCCGTCGAACTGGACTCTGCCGTCGCACTATTCGCTCTTCAGTGGATTGACTCCCGTGGCTCACGGCGTGCTCCCCGATCTCGGTGAGGTTCGCGGTTACATCCACCCCGACGAACAACTCGCGGTGCGCGGCTCAGGCGTCGAAGTCATGCTTGCCGAGGCGCTTGCGGAGGCTGGATACCACACCGCGTCGATCACCGAGAACGGTTGGGTCTCGGGTCACTTCGGTTTCGACCAAGGCTTCGGCTCGTATCGCTCGGCACCGGCTGGATCCCTTCCAGGGACGCTCGCGGCGTCGCTCGCGGAACTGGAGCGGATCGCCGATCGAGGTCCGTGGTTCCTCTTCGTGCATACCTATGCCCCCCACCAGCCCTACCACGCGCCGCTCGACATCAGAACGCGCTGGGCCGACCCGGAGCACGCGGGATTCGCGTGGCCACGGGCGCGGGTACCGATCGAGGACTACAACCGCTTTCGCTCGCGGGTCTTTCCGCCGGCCGCGAGCGATGTCACGGCGTTCCGCGATCTCTACGACGGCCAGGCGTTGTGGACCGACTCGCTCGTGGGCGAACTCGTGCGTTTTCTTGATCGGAAGGGTCTTCGCGAGCAGACCGTGGTCATCGTCACTTCCGACCACGGTGAGGAGATCTTCGAGCGCGGACAATTCGACCACGGCGATACGCTCTACGAGGAAGTCGCTCACGTTCCGCTGATCGTGGATGCACCCGGCCGCATTCCCAGGGGAGTTGTCGTCGAGGGAGCCGTCTCGCTGGTCGACGTTCCGGCGACGGTTTTGGATCTCGTCGGACTCGCCGATGTTCACGGGCAGGGAAGCACGTTGCGGCCGCTCTGGGAAGCGGACGAGCGTGAATCCGACCGGCTGGTCTTCGCGCAGGCGATCGGGCACGGATCGGAGCCGGTCCATGGGATTTGGCGCGGAATGCGGAAGTACTTGCGGCGCGAAGCGGCCGCAGGGGTCCGGGAGGAGTGCTACGACCTTGCGGTGGATCCCGGCGAGAAGAACGATCTCTCCCGCTCCGGACGCTGCGATCTGCAGGCGTTCCGCGCGTGGCACGAGGAGCACCTCAAGACCTCGTCAACGATCCGCGAGGCGCTCGGGAGCGCAGAGGGTGGCAGGGTCGATCCCGAAACTCTCGAGCGTCTGAAGAGCCTCGGCTACGCCCGCTGACGCGGGGGTATAATCCCGCCCCTCCATCCAAGTGCGAGGAGCACCCATGTACGGGTCGTTTCGTGAACATCTCTCCCGGGAACTGAAGTCCATCGAAGAATCGGGCCTGTGGAAGCGCGAGCGGGTCATCGCCGGGCCGCAGGGCGCCGAGATCGTCCTCGCCGATGGGTCTCGCGTGCTCAACTTTTGCGCGAACAACTACCTCGGGCTCTCGGGCCAGCCGTGGCTCGTCGAGGCGGCCGAGAAGACGCTCGCCGCCCGTGGCTACGGCATGTCCTCCGTACGCTTCATTTGCGGCACGCAGGACATTCACAAAGAGCTCGAGGAAAAGATCGCTCGCTTCGTCGGTTTCGCCGACTCGATTCTCTATGCGGCCTGCTTCGACGCGAACGCTGCCGTCTTCGAGTGCTTGCTCGGGGCCGAGGACGCGATCGTCACCGATAAGCTGAATCACGCTTCGATCATCGACGGGATCCGGCTCTGCAAGGCGCAGCGCTTCATCTACGAGAACACCGACATGGCCGATCTCGAGGCCAAGCTGATCGAGTCGCAGAAGTGCCGCTTTCGGATGATCGTCATGGACGGCGTCTTCTCGATGGATGGCACCGTGGCGCCACTGCCGCAGATCTGCGATCTCGCCGAGAAGTACGGCGCGCTCGTCCTGGTCGACGACTCGCACGCGTCGGGATTCGTCGGAAAGACCGGGCGCGGCACGGCGGAGCACCATGGTGTGCTGGGTCGCGTCGACATCGTGACGAGCACGCTGGGCAAGGCGTTGGGCGGAGCGTCGGGCGGCTTCATCGCGGCGCATTCCGAGATCGTGGCCATGCTTCGCCAGCGCTCCCGTCCCTATCTCTTCTCCAACACGCTGGCCCCTTCAGTCGTCGGCGGGTCGATTGCCGTTCTGGACCGCATCTCGGAGACGACGGACTTACGGGACAAGCTCGAGAGCAACACGAAGTACTTCCGCGAGCGAATGACCGCGGCGGGTTTCGAGATCAAACCCGGCTGGCACCCGATCGTTCCGATCATGCTCTACGACGCCGTGCTTGCGCAGAAGATGGCCGAAAACCTGCTCGCGCGCGGCATCTACGTGATCGGGTTCTTCTTCCCGGTCGTGCCGAAGGGGCAGGCGCGGATCCGCGTGCAAATCTCAGCGGCTCACGAGATGGCCCATCTCGATCGCGCCGTCGAGGCGTTCACCGCCGCCGGAAAAGACCTCGGCGTTCTCTGACCACATCCCGCATCGCGAACGGCTGCGCCCGACGCTCGGTGCGGGGGATTCACGACGGGCGCCGGAGACCGCGATGAAACGCCTTCTGATCGCCTGTGCGGCGCTCTTCTCGTTCGCTTGCTCGGGTCCCGCGCCGACCGAAGCGCCAAAGCCCGAGAGCACGGTTCCGTCGGCCGCCGACGCGCTCGCCCGCTATGCGGAGGTGACGCTCACGACCGACCTCTCTTCGCTCACGGTGAACGAGAAGCGAATGATCCCACTGCTCATCGACGCGGCGAGCATCATGGACGATCTCTTCTGGCAACAGGCTTGGGGCGACAAAGACGCGCTGCTTTCCCGGCTCCCCGACGCGCCGACACGCGCGTTCGCTGTGCTCAACTACGGTCCCTGGGATCGGCTAGGGGACAACCAACCTTTCGTCGGCGATGTGGGGATGAAGCCGATGGGGGCGAACGTCTTTCCCACGGACTTGACTAAGGATGAGTTCGACCGTGTCGTCGCAAGCGCTTCCAAGGACCGCGCCGAGACGCTGCGCTCGCTCTACACGCGTATCGAGCGCGCACCGGACGGCTCTCTGGTAGCCGTGCCCTACAGCAAGGCGTACGAGCAGGGGCTGACCCTGGCCGCCGGAAAACTCCGTGAGGCCGCGGCGCTCGCCGAGGACGAAGGCCTGAAGCGTTACCTCGAACTCCGTGCCACCGCGCTCGTCACGGATGAATACCGGCCGAGCGATCTGGCGTGGATGGACATGAAGACCAATCGACTCGACCTCGTGATCGGCCCGATCGAGACGTACGAGGAGCAGATCTGCGGCTGCAAGGCCATGTTCGAAGCCTACGTGCTGGTGAAGGACCTAGAGTGGAGCGCCCGGCTCGCACGATACGCGACTCTCCTGCCGCAGCTTCAGCGGGAGCTTCCGGTCCCTGAGGAATACAAGCGCGAGTCCCCGGGGACCTCCTCCGATCTCGGCGCCTATGATGCGCTCTTCTACGCGGGCGACTGCAACGCGGGTGCGAAAACGATCGCCATCAATCTGCCCAACGACGAGACCGTTCAGCTCGAGAAGGGGAGCCGCCGCCTTCAGTTGAAGAACGCCATGCGCGCCAAGTTCGACACGATCGTCGTGCCGATCGCCAATGTCCTCATCGCGCCGGATCAGCGCGAGCACGTTGAATTCGACGCGTTCTTCGCGAACACGATGTTCCACGAAGTCGCCCACGGATTAGGGATCAAGATGCTCGTCGACGGCTCGAAGACCGTCGCGGATGCACTCGCGGAACGGCAGTCGACGATCGAAGAAGGCAAGGCCGACATTCTCGGACTCTATCTCGTGCGAAAACTCCACGAGATGGGCGAGATTCCCGAGGCCGACATGCTCGACAACGACGTCACGTTCATGGCGGGCCTCTTTCGTTCGATCCGCTTCGGCGCCGCAAGCGCGCACGGGAAAGCCAATCTGATGCGCTTCAACTTCTTCGCGGAGCGCGGTGCCTTCACGCGCGACGCGGAGGGCCTCTATCGCGTGGATCGCGAGCGGTTCGCCGCGGCGACGGACGAACTCGCAGGCCTGCTGCTGATGATCCAAGGCGACGGCGATTACGCGAAGGCAGGCGAACTCATGGAGCGCTACGGCGGCATCTCCGAAGCGCTCGCTGCCGATCTGGCGCGCATCGAGGCGGCGAAGATCCCGGTCGACATTCGATTCCGTCAGGGAATGGACGTCCTGGCTCCTCAGCTCTGATCGCACGATCCTAACGGGGAGGCGAGGGGAGGCGCGGCACGAAATCAGCCGCGCCGCCCTTCGATCTCCTCCATGGCGTCGATCACGGTCTCCATTTCACGGATCGTTGCTCGAAGCGGTTCGCTCGTCGTCATGTCGACGCCCGCATCCCGAAGGAGCTCGACGGGAGGCTTCGCGGAACCGGATCCGAGAAAGCGGAGGTATCGTGCCGTGGCGCCAGGATCGCCGCGCAAGACGCGCTGCGCGAGGGCCAGCGCCGCGACGAAGCTGGTCGCGTACTGATAGACGTAGAAGTTGTAATGGAAGTGGGGCACGAAGGCCCATTCGGACGCGTAGAGCGCGTCGATTTCCATCACGCCGTTCTCCGCACCGTGATAGCGCCGCAGGAGGCCGAGGAATAGCTCGTCGAGCGTGTCGGCCGTGAGCGCTTCTCCGCGCTCGGCGCGCCTATGAATCTCCAGTTCGAACTCGGCGAACATCGTCTGGCGGAAGACCGTTCCGCGGATGTTGTCGAGATGGTGTCCCAGCAGCGCCAGCCGCCGCGAGTCGCTTTCGGCTCGATCGAGCATGTGATGTAGGAGGAGGATCTCGTTGAAAGTCGAAGCAACTTCCGCGACGAAGATGACATATCGCGAGGTCGGATAGGGCTGCTCGATCTGCGAGGACCACGAGTGCATCAGGTGCCCCGCCTCGTGAGCGAGCGTCGAGGCACTGTGATAGTCGTCTTGATGGTTGAGAAGCATGAAGGGGTGCGCATCGTAAGCGCCGTCGTTCACGTAGGCGCCGGAACGCTTGCCCGGACGCGGATCGACGTCGACCCAGCGCGACGAGAGCGCCGTTCGCAGCCGGTCGCAGTACTCGGCTCCGAGGGGGCGCAACGCTTCGAGGAGAAGCGCGCACGACTGGGTCCAGCCGTACTGACCCGCGGGCTCGGGCACGAGCGGCGCATAGATGTCGTGGTAAGCGAGATCCCCGACACCGAGCAGCCGCGCCCTGAGTCGAATGTAGCGGTGGAGAGTAGGGAGCGCCTCGTTGACCTCGGCGACGAGAAGGTGGTAGACGGCGGGCTCGATCTCATTGGAGTGGAGCGCCGCCTCGAGCGTGCCCGGAAAGCGCCGTACGCGGGCCTCGAATACGTGCTCCTTGATGGTGGCGTGGACGGTGGTCGCGAGCGACGCCCGGAAGGAGCGGAGGCAGCCGTGGAAGGCGCGAAAGCCGGCAAGACGCAACGCCCGGCGCGGCGAAATGCGCACGCGGTTGTAGCCCGTCGCGTCGAGCCTTAGTTCACGTCCGTCCTCGCCCTCGATCGACGGCCAGGGAATTTCCGTGTTGCGAAGCAACGTGGAGATCGTCTCGCCCGAGCCGCGAACGAGACGCGACTGTCCGATGATCTCTTCCTCGGCAGCCGTGAGTGTGTACGACCGGCGTTTCTCGAGCCGCTCGAGATAGCGGCGGTAAGGCTCGAGTCTGGGTTCTTCGGCCAAGAAGGTGCGGATCCGCTCGGTCGGGATCTCGAGGACTTCGGGATCCAGGAACGCGCTCTTCGCGGCGAAATCGGCGTAGGAGGCGTCGATAGTCTGCCGCATGGCCTGGGCTGAGGCGTCGCGCAGATCCGCGTCCGCGCGCAACGCGGCATAGGTATGGAGCCGGTTGCCGAGTCGCTCGAGACGAAACGCGCCTTCGAGCGCTTCGAGAAGCGAGAGTGCGCTCGCTCCCACCCGCCCGCGAAGGGAGTGCAAGGTTTGTATGTCGGCGCTGAACTGGGCCCGGTCTCGCTCCCAAGCCTCCTGGTCGGCGTAGATCGGGCTCAGATCCCAAGTTCGGTCGGGGCAGCCGCCATCCTCGTGCATGGCGAGAGTTTACAAAGTGCCGCGGCTGGGGCGGGGCGGACGCGTCACTTTTGTTCTTTCGCTTTGCGCGCGGCGTTGCGAACGGTGGCGACAGGGTCCTTCATGAGTTCGGCGAGCGCGGCGTCGGCTTGCTTGCCACCGACACGACCCAACGAGCGCGCGACTTGCTGACGCACGGCGGACTCGGAGTCCTTGGCGAGTTTGACGAGCGTGGGGAGGGACTTCTCGCTGCCGATTCTTCCCATGGCCTCGGCCACCTTGATGCGAATGTCGAGATTCTGGCGGCTGGAGTCCTCGGCGGCCTTCGCGAGCAGCGGAATGTACTTGTCGTCGGCGACCTGACCGAGTCCTTCGACGGCCATCAAGCGCACGCCATGATCGCGATCGTCCATGAACGCGGCAAGTGCGTCGGCCCCACCCTTACCCAGCCCGGCCAGTACGCCTGCGGCCTGCAGGCGCACGGTCGGAGAGAGATCCTCGCGTAGTGCGAGCAGGTCGGGAATGGCTTTCGCGCCGAGCAGGTCCGAAATGGTCAACGCGGCGGTCGCGCGCACTTCTTCGTCCTTGTCTTCGCGCAGAACGCGCCGAACTTCGGCTGCCGCGCTCGGATCGCCGATCGTGCGCAAGGCGCGCAGGGCGAAGCGGCGCATGCGGGTCTCGGGGTGAGTCAGCTGAGCGCTGATAGCCGGGATGGACGCGGTGTCCTTCATCTGCATGAGCGCTTCCATGGCACCGATGCGGACGGTCAGCGAAGCATCTTCGAGAAGCGGGCGGAGCGCGGGAATCGACGAGGGATCCTTGACTCGTGCGAGGGCACGCGCTGCTGCCGCGCGAACGAGGTCGGAGGGCCGGACGCGAGCGCCCGGTTTCGCGTCCGGAGCCGGCTTGGGCTTGGGAAGCAGCGAAATGAGCGATTGAACCGCTTCGGGTGTGGCGATCGTCGCGAGAGCCTCCTCGACGGCCGGGACCGCGGAAAGGTCGGAAGCGGTTCGGGCGAGCTTCGTGAGCCCTGGAACGGCTTTCGCGTCCCGGGCCGCCTGAGCGCCGAAGACGGCACCTCGCTGGACCATCTCCGCCGGATCGCCGAGTCCTCTGCGGAAGAGTTCGGCCGCGCGCGGATCGCGGGCGTGGAACTCCTTCAGCGTATTGAGCACCTCGACGCGGGCCCCCGCGTCGGGATCGTCGAATGCCGCCGTGCAGAGATCGCGGCCACCGTTATTGGACCACTGGCGGCACGCCGCGCGAATCGCCGAGTCGCGCACGCGCGAGTCCGAATCGCCATAGAGCTTTTCGAGCAGGTCGATTCCGTCCGCACCGAGTAGCTCGTGAACCGCCCAGACGGTCTCCATGCGCACGTCGGAATGCGCGTCAGCCATCATCTTTTGCAGAAGAGGCCGTGATTCCGCCTTGGAAGGCGCGAGACGCATCAGGTCGCGGACGGCGTTGATGCGGTCCCAGGTTTCGACCGACTCGAGCTTGTTTTCGATGGGCGACAGATCGACTTGCGAGAACGCGGCGCCGACGGACGCCAAGAGCGCCAGCGCGGTAACGACTAAGACGCGAAATGACATCTGCCCCATCCTGCACCTCATGCGGCAGTCAATGGCCGCTTGGCTGGCGCCCGCTCCGCGAGGAGCGAATCGGTGCTCGGCGCGCGCCTCTCGGGGGAGCGGCGCGGGCGGCTACCGCGGGCGGATCCGCCAGCGATGAAACCCAACGAGGTTCGCGACGAACCCATGGCGAGCCCTCGTCCAATGCCCCAGATAGGGTATGCGCCACGAAATGCGCTCGCCAATCGGGATTGCTATTCAGCGAGACCCGCCGAACGCCCTCTCGCCGCAGTCCCCTCGGGCGACGTGGCGGCATTGCGGCGTGTCCCTAGACCGGGCTCGCGTTGCGGTTCGCCGAGCCGGCGGACGTAGATCGTCGGCGAGAGTCCGCAGATGCGCACGAAGTTGCGGTAGAAGTGGCGATAGCTCTGATAGCCCACGCGGTACGCCGCTTCGGCGAGCGTGAGATCGCCCGAGCGCAAGAGGATCTCGGCGCGGCGGATGCGCACCTGGTGGATGTATTCGGTCAGCGTGATGCCGGTTTCGCGCTTGAAGAGGGCGGAAAGGTAGTTCCGCGCCACACGAAGTTCGGTCGATACGCGCGAGAGAGAGACGGGCTCGGCGGCGTGCTCTTCGATGAAGCGCCGCGCGCGGAGCACGATGGGATTCACCGCCCGCTGAGCGGCGCGGAAGGGCGCCAGTGAGCGGTCGACCTCAGCAAGAAAACTCTGCAGGAGGCTTTGGCGGTCGGTGGCCGATCCCAACAACTGGAACCAGTAATGCCGGCGCCTCTCGGCGTCCCGGGCCGCGCTGTCGACGGCTGTGGCATCCGCGAGCGTTCGAAGCTGGTCGTAGAGAAAGAGGGCGAGCGCTGCGAACGGATCGTCCTCGCGCGCCTCCAACTCGGCGACGAGACGGGACAACTCGGCCCGGTAGGATTCGAAGTCCAATCGCGCAAGAGCGGCCTTTGCCGGACGATCGTCAGGCCAGGCGGTTATCGCTGCCCGAGCATCGCCTGGCGCAGCTGGATCCCCGAGCTTTCGCTCCTGTTGCATGTCCTCCTCCCTGCAAAGTCCCGAACCCACGCGCACGCGCATAGTTACGGTGAGAGCGGCGCGACGGCAACAGAGGTTGGAGGGCGATTTCCCTTGGACCGGCCCGCGTTGACCCCCCTTTTCCACGCGTGATACGCTCCCCGGCCGCGTGGTCGGCGGCGCGAACGCCGGCAGACGCGACAACCGCGAGAGCCGGCGACAAAGCGAGGGCTGCTCCTCACCGACTTGCCGCCGGCCCTCGGCTCCGCTCGGGATGGGCGGACAAGAAGAGGGCGCTGCGATTCGGGCCGTTCATCGGGGCTGCCCACCGGAAACGACCTCGCCGCGCGCCCCGCAACGACTCGGCGCACCTCGACCCGATCGTCGTCTCGTTCTCGACGCGACGCGGCGAAGGATGCAGGTGAAGCGACCCACCCCTCAGCGACGAAAGGGAGGTGCCGTGTTGGGACTGCCCCGGATCTTCGCGGCCACGGCGCCGAGAATCCACGACGCGGCGCATCGATCATGAATCTTCCGAACACTCTCACGGTGCTGAGGATCTTCCTCGTCCCGTTCCTCGTGGTTGTTCTGCTGGCGCCACCGTCGAGGCTCGCCGACGCTCCGTTTTTCGGGGCGTCGTCTCCGGCCCCCCGCGAGATTCTCGGCGTCTCGATCTTTCTGCTCGCGATGATCACGGACTTTCTCGATGGATTCTTCGCGCGTCGCCGAAATCAGATCACGACGCTCGGGACTCTCCTCGATCCGATCGCGGACAAACTTCTCGTCACGAGCGCCTTCATCTCCCTCGTGCAGATGGGACTCGCGCCGGCCTGGATGGTCGTGATCATCGTCGGTCGCGAGTTCATCGTCTCGGGCCTTCGCTCGGTGCTCGCGACACAAGGTTTCGCGCTCGCGGCGTCTCCTTGGGGCAAGTTGAAGACGACGACGCAGTCGATCGCCATCGTGCTCTTGATTTCGACGCGCACCCTCGACCGTTGGGGCGAGTGGGGCTTTCTCGGCGTTGCGTTTCTCTGGCTAGCGATGGTTCTCGCGCTGATCTCCGCGGGGGACTACGTCTGGAAGTTCCTGCGCTCGGTGCGACTCGACGAAGCCCCGCGCGAGATCTCTTCGGCAGGGCCGAGTTCCACGAGCCGAGAGGTTCCTGGAGATCAACGATGAGAACGCCTCGTGCCTGCATCGTGGCGGTGGGAACCGAACTCGTCAGCGGCCGGCGGCTGGACGTCAATGGACAGTACCTGTCGCACGTTCTGATGAGCCTCGGTTGCGAGATCCAGGGCCGGTACTTCGTTCCCGACAACGAAGATCGCATCGCGAGCCTGCTGGCGTCGGTCCTCGCCAGCCATCCCGAGGTCGTGATCGTCGCCGGTGGACTGGGGCCGACGGACGACGATCGCACGCGCGAAGGGTCCGCTCGCGCGCTGGAGGCGCCGCTGCGCCTCGATGCCGACCTCGAGGCCCGCATCGTCGCTCGCTACCGCGAGCGTGGCCGAGAGATTCCCGAGGGAGCCCGGCGGCAGGCCTTTGCGCCCACGGGAGCGAGGATCGTCACGAATCCGATCGGAACGACGCCCGGTTTCGTCGTCGAGAAAGGAAAGTCGCTCGTCGTGGCTCTTCCCGGCGTTCCGCGCGAACTGAAGGCGATGTTCGAGCGCGACGTGCTTCCTTCGTTGAGACGCACGCTTGCCGGTGCGTGCTCGGTACGCGGCGCGATCCTGCACGTCGTCGGAGTCTCCGAGTCCGACGTTTCGCGCCTCGCTTTCGAAGGCGTGCTCGATCACGAGCGCACCGAGATCAGCTTGCGCGCGACCGCAGGCGAAGTGGAGGTGCGCATCAACGTGCGCGCCGACGAGGACGCGGAAGCGGAACGAGACCTGGAGCGCTTGGTCACGGGCATCGCGCAGCGCCTCGGCGACCACGTCTACGGTCGTGACGACGACACACTCGTCCACGTCGTCGGGCGCTTGCTGCACGAGCGCAACTACACACTCGCCTGCGCCGAGTCTTGCACCGGCGGGATGCTCGCCAAGACGATCACGGACGTCGCGGGCGTCAGCTCGTTCTATCGCGGCGGCGTCGTTCCGTACGACAACGACTTGAAGACCGCGCTGCTCGGCGTGCCAACCGAAATTCTGGAGCGCTGCGGTTCCGTGAGCGGCGACGTCGCCGCAGCCATGGCCACGGGCGCGCGCGCGCGGCTCGGCGTGGACGTCGCGATCTCGACGACGGGAATCGCCGGTCCGCAGGGCGGTTCCGCCGACAAGCCCGTCGGGCTCGTCTACATCGGCGTGGAAACCCCCGACGCTCGGCGCGTCACGCGGCACGTGCTGACCGGGGACCGCGAGGCCATCCGGCGTTGGGCTTCGAAGTACGCCCTCGATCAGGTGCGCCGCGTGCTCCGCGGTCTGCGCCCTCTTGGAGAAGAGGTCGCTTTTGGCGAGAACTGCCCGTGACCGACGCCCCTGCGAGGCTTTTCTTTGCCGTCGAAATCGACGCGGCGATCCGAGCGGAGGTGAAGCGATTCGTCGACACCATCCGGCCGTCGCTTCGCGGCTGGCGGTTCGCCCGGCTCGATGGACTGCACCTGACTCTGCGGTTCTTGGGAGAAACCGCTCGGGAGCTTCTGCCGGTCTTGGCGTCGGAGGCGCGCGATGCCGTCGCACGCTTCGCGCCGATGCGTCTCGCGCTGGGCCCGTGGGGCGTCTTTCCCAAGCCTCAGCGGCCTCGCGTGCTCTGGCTGGGGTGGACCGGCGACCTCGAGGCGTTGGGTGCCCTCGCGAACGCGCTCGATGATTGTGCGCGACGCGTCGGCTCCCCTGCGGAGAGCCGGGTCTTCCGGCCGCATCTGACCATCGCGCGCGCCCTGCGGGAGGGCAGGCCCTCGCTCCCCGACTCGGATGTGAGCGGCCCGGCACCCCTGGCTCTCGACATTCGGGAGGTCGTACTCTTCGAGAGCTTCCTCGGTCCCGGCGGGGCAGTTCACGAGCCGCGGGCCCGCCTGCAGCTTCTCGGAGCGACTCCGTGATCGCCTGGTTGGGCGTTCTTTTCGCATACCTGCTGGGATCGATTCCGTTCGGACTGGTCCTTGTGCGGGTCTTCCACGGTGCGGACCTCCGCCGCACGGGTTCCGGGAACATCGGGGCCACGAACGCGCTGCGCACGAGCGGCGTGGGACTGGGAGTCGCGACCTTGGCTCTCGACCTGGCGAAGGGTTTCGCGGGAGTACTGCTCGCGCGCGCTCTTGCGGGAGACGACGTCCATCCGGTCGCTACGGCCGCGACCGTCCTCGCCCCGGTTCTCGGACACTGCTTTCCGGTTTGGCTTCGCGGACGCGGAGGCAAGGGCGTTGCGACGGCGTTGGGAGTTCTCCTTGCCGTCGACCCGCGCCTGGCGGCCGCAGGAGCCGTGGCGTTCTTCGTGCTCGCGATCCCCACGCGCTGGGTGTCGCTCGGCTCGCTGGGAGCTGCCTTCGCCGTCGTGGCCAGTACCTTGGCCTGGCACGGGCTCGCCGCCTCGAGCGTAGGCGTCGTCATCGCGGCGTCGATCGTCGTCCTTCGTCATAGAGAGAACATCGTGAGGCTGGTGAGCGGAACGGAGGCGAAGCTCGGCTCCAAGTGAGAGAGTCACGGGGCGAACTCCCGCTCGTCATCCCGAACGCAGCAGGCCTATCGCGGCACTTCGTTGTCGGGCGATCGTTCCTCGCTGACTCGGGCATCGACGGGACGGCGCGCGAGAGCGTTGCTATTCTTCGGCGCCTGACTCCCTGCCGGCCAGCCCCCCACGGACCGGGCACCCGGAGAGGCCAACGGAATCGACCCGTGATCGATACGCACTGCCACATTCTCCCCGCCCTCGACGACGGCGCGAAAGACGTCGAGTTCTCGGTGTCGATGGCGCGCGTCGCCGTCGCCGACGGGATCGAGACGATCCTGGCGACGCCTCATATGCGGGAAGGGGACTACCTCAACGAGCGGCCGAAGGTGCTCGCGGCGTGCGGTTCTCTGCGCCGAGTTCTGGAGGAGCACGGGATTCCGCTCGAGGTCCTACCTGGTTCGGAGGTCCACCTCGGTCCGCGTCTCGTCGAACGCATCGGTGAGGGACGCATCCTGACGTACAACGATCGCGGGGTTCACTTGCTCTTGGAGTGCCCCTACCGCAATCGGCCGATGCGTCTGCCGGAGACCGTCTTCGAGCTGAAAGTCGCCGGGATCACGCCGATTCTCGCCCATCCGGAGCGCATTCGTTATTTTCAGGACGAGCCCGGACGCTACGAGGAGCTCATCAACCAGGGAGCTCTCGGTCAGCTCACGACGTCGAGCCTGCTCGGGACGTTCGGGAGTACGATCAAGAAGCTTTCGGAGGACTGGGTCGAGCGGGGACTCGTCCACATGCTCGGCAGCGATGCGCACGACCTCGAGTTCAGGCGGCCGCAGATCGCAGCAGCCCGCGACCGGTGGGCCGCGCTGACCGACACCGACGACGCACGCCGCGCCACCGAGACGTGGCCGGCGGCGCTCCGTGACGGTGCTCCCATCGACGCGGATCCTCCCGCCCCTCCGCGCCGCTCCCGCTCGTGGATGTCTCGCCTTCTCGGGCGATGATTGGTAGGACGAAACGAGCCGGCGCCGGGCACGGACGCGCCCCCGGGGAATCCGGTCCTGCATGCGCGTCATTTGACCCGTCCGTCGACGAACCCGTATTCTCGCGGGCGTTTCCGAATCACGGGAGTCGAGCCATGAACCTCCGGACGGCACGCCTCTTTGTCGCGTTGCTGGTCCTCGTCCTGCTCGCGTCGTGCGCCTCCTCGCCGTCGAAGTCCGCTTTCGACGACCGCGAAGGGCCGATGCAGCACTACAGGCGAGCCGTCATGCTCTTCGACCAGGGGCAGGTGCAGCGCGCCCTCGAGGAGATCGACCGCTCGATCGATCTCGACCCCGATCTTCCGGCCGCGACGTTCTATCGTGGTTACATCCTTTGGAGCCTCGGACGCTTCGGCGAGGCGCAGTCGAGCTTTCGCGACACCGTGCGCATCAACCCTCTGCATCTCGATGCGCGGATGTACCTCGCGTCATGCTTGGAGCAGACTGGAAGCGTCGATGCCGCACTGCGCGAGCTCGACGCCGCGATCGCGATTCCCGGTGTTCCCAACATCGAGCAGGTGCGCCTCAACAAAGCGCTGATCCTCGAAAGGCAGGGAAGACTCGACGAGGCGCTCGCCGAGCTGCGCGCAGCCGTCACGACGCGCCCGCGCTACCATCGCGCGCACTTCGAGATGGCGAAGATCCTGGAAGAAATGGGCCGGCCCGAAGACGCGCTCTTGGCTCTTCGAGCGGCGGAACCGGGATACGCGAAGGACGCTGAGTACCACTACCGGCTCGGCAGCTTGCTCTTCCATCTCCGCCGCAACGAAGAGGCGTCCCGCTCGCTGCGGCGCGTGCTGGACCTGGGGCCAGGTACGGAGGCCGCCGCCCGTGCCCAAGAACTCCTGAAGGTAATCGGCTGATGTTCGGTAAGCTCCGCGAGAAACTGGCGAATCGCCTACCCGGCAAACTGCGCGAGAAACTCAAGGCCGGCTTGGCCAAGACCCGCGCGCGCCTGGGCGAGGGGTTTTCGCGGCTCAACCTGAAGGGCCGCCGCATCGACGACGCACTCCTCGAAGAACTCGAGGAACTCCTGGTGACCGCGGATCTCGGCGTCGATCTCGCCGCCGAGATTCGCAGCGGACTCAATGCGAAGGCGAAGGGGCGGGTCGTCGAGAGCGCGACGGATCTCGTCGCTCTCGTCCGCGAGCAGCTCCTCGACCTTCTGCCGGCGCCGCCGACGCCCGTGGCTATCCAGAGTCCGCCGCGGGTGACGCTCGTCGTCGGCGTGAACGGGTCGGGGAAAACCACGACGACCGGCAAGCTCGCCGCCCGCTGGGCCCGGGACGAAGCGCGCAGGGTGACGGTCGCCGCTGCGGATACGTTCCGCGCCGCGGCCGTCGAGCAACTCGTGGTCTGGGCGGAGCGGGCCGGCGCCCATGTGGTTCGAGCGGCTTCCGGAGCCGATCCGGCATCGGTTGCCTTCGATTCCGCCCGATCCGCGGTTGCCCGCGGGTCGGACGACCTGCTCATCGACACCGCGGGCCGCCTGCACAACAAGAAGCCGCTGATGGACGAGCTCGCGAAGATCTCGCGCGCGGTCGGCAAGGAAGTTCCGGGTGCTCCGCACGAAACATACCTCGTGCTCGACGGAACGACGGGCCGCAACGCGGTGCAACAGGCGCGCGAGTTCGCCAAGGTCGTCCCCGTCACGGGGCTCGTCCTGACAAAGCTCGATGGAACCGCCAAGGGGGGCGTTGCCGTGGCGATTGGCCGCGAGCTCGGCATTCCCGTGCGCTACATCGGTGTCGGCGAGGCCGTCGATGATCTCTTGGACTTCGATGCCATCGAGTACGTGGATGGGCTGCTCTCCATCGTGGGTGCCGAGGAGGCGGCGGGTTGATCCGCGACGACGATCGCGCGCACTTCTTGCGCGCACTTCAGCTCGCCGATCGCGGCGGACGCTGGACGGCTCCCAACCCGCGCGTCGGTGCTCTTGTGGTCCGGGACGGACGCGTCGTGGGCGAGGGGTGGCATCGACGTGCCGGCGAGCCCCATGCCGAAGCGCTCGCACTGGAGGCCGCCGGAGAAGCCTCGCGGGGGGCGACGCTCTATTGCTCGCTCGAGCCCTGTGCTCATCACGGGCGTACGCCGCCATGTACCGATCGTGTCATCCGGGGCGGACTCGCCCGCGTCGTGGTGGGCGTCGTCGACCCCGATCCGCGAGTACGTGGCGCCGGGCTGGAGGCGCTGACGCAAGCGGGAATCACGGTGGATTTGGTGACGGGAGATCTCGCCCGGCTCGCAGAGCGCGCGATCGAGGATTATCTCGTGCACCGCCGGGAAGGTCGCGCGTTCGTTGCGCTCAAGGCCGCTGCAACGCTCGACGGTCGCATTGCGGATCGATCGTCGCGGGCGCGCTGGATCACCGGACAGGAAGCCCGCCTACACGGGCGCGCGCTCCGCGATCGCTACGGCGCGATCGTCGTCGGCGCGGGTACCGTGGCGGCGGACGACCCCATCCTCCTGCCCCCCGGGGGCGCTGGCGAGGGGGGGCCCCCTTTCTACCGCTGCGTCGTCGACGGGCTGGCCGAGGTCTCACCCAAGTGTCGGTTGCTCGTCGAGCCCGCTCATGGATCTCCGGTGCTGATCTACACCGCTGCCGACGCCCCGTACGAGCGCGTCCGCGCCCTGGAGAGCGCAGGTTCCGAGGTGATCGTCTCGGAGAGCGCCGGCGGGTGGGTGGCACCGGAAGCGATCGTTCGCGATCTCGGGAGAAGAGGAGTGCTCGGAGCCGTCGTCGAGGGCGGAGGGCGCACGCACGGCGCCTTTCTCGATGCCGGTCTCGCGGACAAACTCTACTGGTATCTTGCGCCCGCCGTGCTCGGCGATCCCGAATCGATTCCTTCCGTCGCGAGTGGTGCTAGGGCTCTCGAGGAGGCGCGGAGGTTCCGCATTGCGGACGTGATCAGGCTGGAGGATGATCTGCTGCTTGCCCTCTACCCCCGCTGATCGGTTGACCACCCGATGTTCACCGGACTCATCAGTTCCATTGGCTCCATCGAACGCGCGCTCTCCCAGGGAGCCGGTTTGCGAGTGCGGGTACGCCACGGGCTTCCCGGCGAGCCGCTGACTAGGGGCGAATCGATCGCGGTCGACGGGTGCTGTCTCACGGTGGTCGACTTCGACGACCGGGCCTTCGAGGCCGATCTTTCCCCCGAGACACTGACGCGGTCCGGCGGACGCGCGCGGTGGCGCGTCTCGAGAGAGGTCAACCTCGAGCGTGCGCTCGCGGTCGGCGAGCGGCTGGGCGGGCATTACGTGCAGGGGCACGTCGACGGGCTGGGGCGGATCGTCTCGATCCGCCGCGAGTCCGGGGGGACGTTCCGGATGCGCGTCGCTCTCGACGCCACGAGCCGCACACTCGTCGTCGAGAAAGGTTCGATCGCACTCGACGGAGTCAGCCTGACGATCGCCGCAAGGCGCGGACTCGAAGTCGATGTCGCGGTGATCCCGGAGACCTGGAATCGCACCACTCTCTCGCGCCGTCGTCCAGGAGACACCGTGACGGTCGAGTACGACGTGCTCGCGCGCTACGCCCAAGCGTCAGCACGCGGCGGCGAGAATCACGGAGCGCGCTGATGCCTTTCGCTACGATCGAGGAAGCCATCTCTGAGCTGCGCGCCGGTCGCATGGTCATCGTCTGTGACGACGAGTCTCGCGAGAACGAAGGCGATCTCACGATCGCGGCCGAGTTCGTGACGCCCGCCGCGATCAATTTCATGGCGACGCAAGGGCGGGGCCTCATCTGCTTGTCGATGACCCCCGAACGACTCGACGAATTGCAAATTCCACTCATGGTCAGCGACAACTCGTCGCGCTTCAATACCGCGTTTTGTATTTCGATCGAGGCCCGCGAGGGTACGACGACCGGAATCAGCGCGGCCGACCGGGCGACGACGATCCTGCGCGCGATCGATCCCGCGACGAGGCCTCACGACCTGGTTCGCCCCGGCCACATCTTCCCGCTGCGATCCGTCAAAGGGGGCGTCTTGCGGCGGGCCGGCCAAACCGAGGCCGCGGTCGACCTCGCGCGGCTCGCGGGATTGACTCCCGCAGGCGTGATCTGCGAGATCATGAAAGCGGACGGCACGATGGCGCGCGTCCCGGATCTCGAGGCGTTCTGCGGCGAGCACGGCCTCAAGATGATCACGATCGCCGATCTGATCCGCTACCGCATGGAGCACGAGCGGCTCATCCACCGCGAAGCATCGCCATCGCTTCCCACGGAGAGCGGCGACTTCCTCCTCCACGCATTCAGCAACGAAGTCGACGGGTTCGTGCATCTGGCACTCGTGCACGGCGTCGTGGACGACGGCGAGCCGGTCCTGGTGCGGGTCCACAGCGAGTGCTTGACGGGGGATGTCTTCGCGTCGACGCGGTGCGACTGCGGCGAGCAACTCCAGGCGGCGATGAGTGCGGTCGCCGCGGAGGGCCGCGGCGTGATCGTCTACATGCGGCAAGAAGGCCGGGGTATCGGTCTGCTCAACAAGCTCAAGGCCTACGAACTTCAGGACGCGGGACGCGACACCGTCGAGGCGAACCTCGAACTCGGTTTCGGGGCGGACATGCGGGACTACGGTCTGGGCGCCCAGATCCTCTTCGATCTCGGTGTCCGGAAAATCCGGCTGTTGACGAACAATCCGCGGAAGTTCGTCGCGCTCTCGGGCTACGGCCTCGAGATCGTCGAACGGGTTCCGTTGGAAGCCGCCGCCCGGGATTCGAATCGCGGCTATCTGCGCACCAAACGCGACAAACTCGGCCACCATCTCAGCAGCGAACTCTGAGCACGCGCGATGGCTCGAGCGGATGGCCTCGGGCGCGCCAAATCCTTGACCCAAGCGGGGATTCTGGTACCCTCCGCGTTTGCGCCCGAGGCCCTTTCGGGCCGTGAAACTCCGGAGAACCCGTCGTGTTCGAGTCCCTGACCGAGCGCATGGGGCGGATCCTGGACCGGATCCGCTCTGGCGGCCGAGTCACCGAGGCAGACCTCGATCTGGCCTTGCGCGAGATTCGTGTCGCCCTGCTCGAAGCCGACGTGGGTTTCCGCGTGGTCCGCGACTTCCTGGCGCGCGTCCGCGAGCGGGCCTTGGGCGAAGAGGTTCTCAAGAGCCTCACGCCCGGGCAGCAAGTGGTCAGAGTGGTCCGCGATCAGCTCGTCGATCTGCTCGGGGGTCAAGCAGCCACCAAACCACTCGATCTCGGCAAGCATCCGAGCGTCGTCATGCTCGTGGGGCTCCAGGGATCGGGCAAGACGACCACGGCCGGAAAGCTGGGGCGCTGGCTGCAGGCGAACCGCTCCCGACATCCGCTGGTGGCGCCCGTCGACCTCGCGCGTCCCGCGGCCGTGCTGCAGGCGATCCAAGTCGCCAAGACGGCCGGGATTGGCGCTTACGAACACGACGCGACCGGAACTCCCGTCCAACGTGCGCGCGAAGCGCTGCGATACGCGCGCGAGCGCGGACACGATGTGGTCATCCTCGATACGGCGGGCCGCCTCCATATCGACGACGCGCTGATGACCGAACTCGACGAACTCGCGCGCGCCACGGAGCCTACCGAAATCCTCTACGTCGCCGACGCCATGACGGGACAGGACGCGGTTCGCTCGGCCGAGGCGTTCAAGGCACGCGTTCCGCTCACGGGCGTGATCCTGACGAAGCTGGACGGCGACGCGCGCGGAGGCGCCGCACTCTCCGTCGCCGCGACGACGGGCGTGCCCGTTCGATTCGCGGGCGTGAGCGAGAAGATCGACGGTCTCGAGGTCTTCGACCCGTCGCGCATGGCCTCGCGCATTCTCGGCATGGGAGACGTTCTCGGTCTCATCGAGAAGGCCGAGCAGACTTTCGACGTCGACCAGGCGAAGCAACTCGATCGCGCGCTGCGCTCGAATCGCTTCACGTTCGAGGAGTTCCGCACGACGCTCAAGCAGATCCGCAAGATGGGGCCGCTCGAGCAGGTGCTGGGGATGATTCCCGGCGTGAAACTACCGGAGCAGCACGAAATCGACACGAAGCGCGTCGCGCGGCTCGAGGCGATCATCGATTCGATGACGCGCGCGGAGCGCCAGGATCATCGCATTCTGAACGGCTCGCGACGCAAGCGGATCGCGCGCGGTTCCGGGACTACCGTCCAAGACGTGAATCGTCTCGTCAAACAGTACATGCAGATGCAGAAGCTCATGAAATCGCTCGGGCCACGGCCCGGCAAGGATCAACTGCGGCGGCTCTTCGGGCGCTGAACCCAGGCCACGCGAAGCAAGGAGTGTGAGAACGTGCTCAAGATCAGGCTCAGAAGGGAAGGTTCGCGCAATCACCCCTTCTACCGTCTCGTCGTGTCGGACAGCCGCTATCGCCCGACCGGCCGTATGGTGGAGATCATCGGCCACTACGATCCGCGGACCAATCCGCCGACCGTCGTCGTCGACATGGAGCGCTACGAGAATTGGGTGCGCAACGGTGCGGAAGCATCCGACACGGTGCGCAGCCTGATCAAGCGCGCCGCCAAGGCTGGAGCGACGGCGTGAACCACGATGCTCGCATGCAGGCCTTCCTCGAAGCGCTCGTCAAGGGTCTCGTCGCTCATCCCGACGAAGTCCGCGTCGACGTCGTCGATGGCCGCCGTGCGACGACGTTCGAGTTGCACGTGTCGGCCGAGGATCGGGGACAACTGATCGGCAAGGAGGGCCTGACGATTCGCGCTCTGCGTGCCCTCGCTCAACTCTCGGGACACAGGCACCGCCGTCGTTTCGAGGTCGAGATTCCAGGCTGAAGCCGGGCGGCACCGTCGTGAGTCAGGTGAGAGAGCCGGTCATCGTGGCGCGCATCCGCCGTCCGTGGGGACGACGGGGAGAGGTCATCGTCGATCTCCTGACGGACTGGCCCGAGGCGCGCTTTGCGGAGGGGACACCACTCTTGCTGCGCTTCGACGATGGTCGCGAGTCTCAGACCACGGCCCGGGCTTACACGGAGCGGAGCGGGCAGGCCATGCTCGCGCTCGCGGGCGTGGAGTCGATCGACGATGCCGAGGAAGTGCGCGACGCCTGGGTTCTCGCGGAGCGCGACGACGCGGTTCTCGAGGCGGGCGAGATTCACCAAGCGGACCTTCCCGGGCTCGCGGTCGTTCTCGTGGACGGACGGCGGGTGGGGACGGTGAGGGAAGTGATGGAAGGCGCGGCTTCGGACTTGATCGTCGTGGATCTCGAGGGCGGCGGCGAGGCGCTCGTCCCGCTCTGCGAACCCATCACGGTCGCCATCGACCGCGAACGCGTGGTCATCGAGCCGCCACCCGGGCTACTCGATCTCCGCGGCGCCATCGAGGGCTGAGGCGGTCCCATGACCCACGCAGCCGAATGCCAGGAGTTCGTCGTCGTGAGCATCTTCCCCGAGATGTTCCCGGGCCCGCTCGCGGGCGGGGTCATCGGCAAGGCGCTCTCGTCGGGACACCTGCGCCTCGAGGTGCGGGATTTGCGCGGGTTCGCGGCCCCGCCGCACCACCAGGTCGACGACGCGCCATTCGGAGGCGGCGCCGGGATGGTCTTTCGGCCCGAACCTCTTTTCCGAGCGGTCGAGGCCCTGCGGGCCGAGGCCCCGGACGTCGAGACTCGGGTCGTCTTGCTGGACCCCGGCGGCCGGCGCCTCGACCAGGGGCTGGCGAGGACCATGTCCACATGGCCGCGAGTCGTGCTCATCTGCGGGCGTTACGAGGGCATCGACGAGCGCGCCAAGGAGGCTTTGCTGGACGCCGAAGTCTCGATCGGGGACTATGTTCTCAGCGGCGGCGAGGTGCCGGCAATGGTTCTGATCGACGCCGTTGGTCGATTGCGGCCGGGGGTCGTCGGAGAACCCGAGTCGATAGAACGAGAGTCATTCGAAGGGACCACGCTGGACTATCCTCACTACACCCGTCCCGCGGAGTATCGAGGTCTGAGAGTACCGGAAGTGCTTCTCTCAGGGCATCATGCACGGATCGAGGAATGGCGGCAGGAGCGGGCGCGCGAGCGCACGCGGCGAGAGCGGCCCGACCTCGTGGAAGGACAGTCACACCCGGAACCGCGCGTTCCGGTGCAAACGAGGACGAACGATGAATAGCCAAGAGATCCTCCGCTCGCTCGAACTGCGACATATCAAGGAGGACGTGCCCGCCTTCGGTCCGGGCGACACGGTCAAGGTCCACGTGCGGGTTCGTGAGGGCGAGAAGGAGCGCATCCAGATCTTCCAGGGCGTGGTGGTCGGCCGGAAGCATGGCCGGGAGTCGGCTCGTTCGACGTTCCGCGTGCGCAAGATCAGCAGCGGGATCGGAGTCGAGCGCGTCTTCCCGGTGCACTCGCCGATGCTCGCGAAGATCGAAGTGGTCCGGTACGGACGAGTTCGCCGCGCGAAGCTCTATTTCTTGCGGGGACTCTCCGGAAAGGCCGCTCGCATCAAGGAGCGGCGTCAGGTCTGACGCGTGGCCAACGATCGCCAACGACTCGTCGAGCAGGCCGACGCCGCTGCGCGTCGCGGCGACTTGGCCGGCGCGGCGGCGATTTACCGGCAGGTCATCGCGCTCGCTCCGGATGACGTCGTCGTCCTGCAGCGCCTCGCGGATGCTTTGGCCCGAGCCAATCAGAGCGAGGACGCGCGAGCCGTATTCCGCGAACTGGCGGGAGCATATCGGCGACAGGGCCATCAGACGCGCGCCATTGCGGCACTGCGAAGGGCGGTTCGCATCGACAACCCGCCCGCGGAACTGATCGAGGAACTCGCGCTTCTTTGCCTCGAATCGGGACTGGCAGCGGATGCGCGCGAACCCGTCCTCGCAGCCGGGAGAGCGTACGAGGAGCGACGGGACTTTGCGGCGGCTCGGACGCTCTACGAAACCGGATTGCGGATGGCGCCCGCTGAGACGGTGTTCGGTGAGGCTCTGGCGACGCTCGCCGAGTCCATCGGAGACTCCACCGAGCGCGCTCGCGCGCGTGCGAGGCTGGCGATGACGCGGGCTGCGGCGGGTGACGCGGATCGGGTGATTCGCGAAGTGGCCGCGTGTCTCCTCGCCGATCCCACGACCGAAATTTCGTTGCCGGCTCTCGAAGCGGGCATCTTCGAACTCGCCGCCCTCGGTCCCGAGGTTTTCCCAGCGGAGTTGCCCGGGTTGGCCGAGGCCAAGGATCGCGCGACATGGGCGGTTTTTCGAACCCGCCTGCTCGCCGCGGCTCGGGTGAGCCCGTCCGAGCCACTGGCTGCAGTTGCCCGAGCGGCGCGCACCGGTGACCTCGTGGGCGTCGCTGCCTTGTGGGCGGCGACGCTCCTCCTCCGGCAGGGAGACGACGAAGGGGCCGATCGCGCGGCCCGGATCGCGGTTCGGGATCTCGGCGCTCGGGACCGCTTCCTTCAACCTCTGGCCGATCTGCTGAACGCTCTCGTCGGAAGAGATCCTGGCCGTCAGTGGGCTGTCGATTGTCTGGAGCGGCTGACGGATACGGGACGACGGCTCGCGAATGCGGGGCGAAGGGTCGATATTGCTGTGAGCGACGATGGTGAGGATGAATCTCCACCGCTCCCGGATGCGATTCGCGCCCGGGTGTTCGAGGCGGAGGCTCTGGTTCAGCACGGCCTGACCGATACCGCCGCGAGGGTTCTGCAGGGCATTCCCGTCGCTCACCGTCAGCACCCGCTCGTCGTCAGAGTGATGGAGCAGGCGGGCATGTCTGTTTCGCTGGGCGCCCGAGCGGCTCCCGTCGATGACGTCCTCGCGCTGCCACCCGAATCGGTTGCGGAGACCAAGCCTCCCGATCCGCGCGGAACGTGGACGCGTCCGAACGTCATCGACAAGAGCGGCCCGAAAGCTCCCGTTGCGCCGGCTGTTGCCCCCACGGAGCTGCGAAATCCGGCCCACGCTGGTCGCGAGGAGTCGGAGGACCTCGACATCGTGCTCGAGGACATGACCGGGGAGGTTACGGGCGAGGTCGAGTCGCCGGTCGAGGAGTTGATACCTGAACCCGCGGATCTCGCCTCGCTCGGGGAGAAGATTGGGCTTCTCGTGCCCGACTCCGATCCCGAAACCTCGTACCAGATGGCGATCGGCTTCGTCGAGATGGGCCTCGCGGACCAAGCGAGACCTCTGCTGGAGCAGGTCCTTCGCGATCCCACACGGGCGATCGATGCGACTCTCCTGTTGATACGGCTCGAAGTCGAAGCCGGGGACGACCGCGCCGCGTTCGCTATCGGTGCGAAGCAACTGCGCAGCGATGCGGGGCGAACGCCCACGACACGAGCCGAACTAGCAGCCGCGTTGGCTCCCATCGCGAGGCGACTGGGTCGCCCCGACGTGACATCGCAACTCGTCCATGAGGTTGAACGCCTCGCCCCGGCCCATCGGGAGTTGCCGGCATTGCGTAAGCTCGCAGGTGTGCCAAAAAGTTGACGTCGCTGCGTCAAAATTTTGACTCAAGCTCCAGCCTAATTTCGATCGGCACCCACCCTTAAGTTGATGTAAAAAAAACGCTTAACCTGAAGGCTGCCTGTCACCGTCGGATGGAGTGTGTCCTGCCGCATCTCCTCCTGTCCCGGCAAAGTGAACGTAACCTTTCGCGGAAACCGGCGTCGGAGGCCCGTTTTCAGCATCGCCCCCGCGGGTTCTCAGGTCTGGCACGCATCCTGCTTACAGAGGATCCGAGAAGTAGGCGCGCGGGGCGCGCCACTTGATGTCGGCGGCGGCTGTTCGGGATGACTGTTGATGCGGATTGCCTGACCAACACCCCTTCCCAACCCCTTCCCTTGACGCTGGAGAGTGACTGAATGGCCGCCGCCTCACCTCATCGGGTGGGGCGGTTTCGTTTTGCCCATCCCCTCTGGTGCTCTTATCCTCCCGAAGCGTTCACTCGAACGCGGGATCTCTCCGGTCGACGCCCGATGTCGTCGCGGTCGTGACGCTCCAGTTTTCCCCCGGTCTCGGCCTCAACCCGAGCGAGGTTTTCATGCCGGCTTTCGTGAACGACGGTCGCGAACCGGGGCGGCGGGCCATGGCTCGCGATGCTTTCCTGGCTCGCGCCGCGCGGGAGGGAGATGGTCCTCGCCTGCTGGCGCGTGCTCATGGCTGGAGCGCTCCCGTACTGACCCTCGGCCGAACACAGCAGCCGGACGAGTCGCTCGTCGACGCGGCCCGGAACTCAGGGATCGAGGTCGTTCGTCGGCCCACCGGCGGGGGGTGGCTGCTCCATTTGCCGGGCGATCTTTCCGTGACGTTCGTCGTTCGGGGTCCGCTCGGCCCGGGGGAGTTTCGTGGAGCCGCCCGCCTGATCGCGAAGGCGATCTCCTCCGGCCTTCAGCGCGCGGGGCGCCAAGCCGTCGTTTACACGGGCCTCGCGCGCCCCGCCTCCCGTCAGGAGATTTGTTTCGAGCGAGCCGACCGAGACGAGGTTGTGGTCGACGATGTCAAGGTGGCGGGCGTGGCGCTGGCGCGGTTCGGCCGCGCGGCGCTGGTGCAGACCGCCATTCCCCTCGAGAGTGCTCTCGATCCCGCCGTGGCCGGCTTCGCCGAGCGATTCGACCCGCGACGGGCCAGTGCCGTCCTGTCGACAGCGGGCCTCGACGCCGATCGACTTTGGGGGGGTGTCGTCGAGGCACTGGCGATCTTGACCGATGAGCCAGCCCTGCCCTGGTCGTGGCCCGAACCGTGGCGTGCCGCCGCCGACAGAGCCGATGGTCGCGCGGACTTTTCGTGGGCCAGCGCGCACCAAAGGGAGATATCGTGACCTCGTTCGGACGGCTGATCCCTTCGCTTCTCACGTTCGTCATGGCCTGCTCCTGCGCGACCTCCGGGAAGGCTCGGCCCTTCGAGCCCGAAGCTCCCGCCGTCGTCGACACATCGGCGTCCGAGGGGGCCGCGCAGGCCGAGGCGGGCCCCGAGGATGCGTTCCCCGATTTGGTTCAGGTTCTTCACCGCGCTGCGCGCAGCGAGCGGGGAAGTCTCTTTGATGTCGCACCCGCGCAAGCATGCGATGAGGCGTTGCGACTTCTCGCCGGAACCGAAGAGCCGTTCGACGCGTGGGCAGCCGCGCTGCCCGAGGCGGCGCCAGATCAGCGCCTCGTCGTCCTCGCGGTTCCCGACGCAGGGCCTGTCGCCCGGGCGGTCGTCGATCGCCTTCGGCTTGCCGACCCGGAAGGGCGAGCGATCGAACTCGTTTCGAAGCCGGAGGCCCTCGCGAGCGACGCCTGGGTCAGCATCGTGACGGTGGTCGTCGCGCCGCGCTGGACAGGAGAAGGCGTCACGCCTCACGTGGCGGGTATCGAGCGAATGCTGGGGACGGACCGGATGCCGGCTCTCGTCGTCGTGGACCTCTTCGAACCGCTCGTCGGTGGTGAAGCGTGGCTGGCGGACAGCGTCATGGCTGGTCTCGATCCTGCCGGACTCGATGCGGCCGTTCACTTCGTCTTGGAATCGCGAGCCCGCGCGAAGATCGCCGACTTCGCGACCATCGCGCGTGCTCATGAGGTCGACGCAAAGACGTTGCGCTGGTCGAAAAGTGCGGTCGTTCGTTAGCCCGGGTCATTCATGAAGCCCTGGCCGAAATTGCCCGATCCACCCGCCGGACAATCGCCGGCGCTCCCTCTGGCCCGTACTCGAACCGTGCAGGCGACGGAGTAGCAATTCGCCACACCTCGTCCGCGCGGGCCTACGTGCGACCTATCCGGCAGGGATCCGCGGCATTTCCAACTCAGGTTTCGTGAAGAGTCCGGGTTAGCCAAGTCCCGCGGGTGCCGGAGTGGCGCTGCCGAGGAATGGGAAGCCCGCGCCCGAGTCAGCGGGGATCGTCGGGGACGAAAAGACCGCGCACGGTCCCGCTGCGATTCGCCTCGAGGATCTCCGCGGGATAGCCGTCGGCTCCCATCCGCACTCCCGCGGCGCTTCCTTCGCCTTCCGGGGTTCTTTCGACGCGGAACGCCGCGCGCTCGAACGTCTCGGCGTCGAGGTAGCGGATCCAGTCGTCGTCGGACCAAGGCAGCGCGATCTCGCCGCGGAGTACCTCGTCCTTCGCGCGCGGCCAGTCGAAGCGAACGACGTGCCGGCGAGGATCCACGGCGATTCTCCCCTGCGCGCGGACGACGATTCGTGCCATCTCGCGCGGTGGAGCCACGAGCCGGAGGTTCTGATCGATCGGAAAGACCTGGAGAGGGTAGGGCAGCGTCGTGCGGGCCCAGGCCTGCGCGTCGCACCAACGCCGAGGTTCGCGTCCGGCGGGGAATGTCTCGAGAAGCGCGGGTCCGCAGGCACCCGATTCGTTCGCTCGCAAGCCGGTTCGGGCATCGACGAGCGTTCGGGTCATGCCGGGCGTGCGGACGAAGTCCTCCGCTGGGTCCGCGGAAGTCGGAAGTCCGAGTCCCTCTTCGAAGAATCGGATCCAGATCGGCAAGGCGGCCCGCGCACCCGTCTCTCCGCGACCGAGGGAGATGGCGGTTTCCGATCGTCCCACCCAGACGCCTACCGCGAGCGAAGGCGTGAAGCCGACGAACCACGCGTTGGTGAAGTCGTCCGTCGTACCAGTCTTTCCGCCCATCGGCCGCCGCAGCGCGCGGGCGCTCTGTCCGGTGCCGCGGACGACGACGCCCTCGAGAAGAGACGTCATCATGGCGGCCACCTCGGCGGAGACGACTTCGCGAACCTCGGGTTGCATACGGTAGAGGACTTGCTGTTCGCGGTGCGAGACCTCTTCGACGAAGAGTGGTTTGACGAGCACGCCACCGTTCGGGAACGAGCCGTACGCTGCGACGAGATCGATCAATCGGCACTCGAACGCGCCGAGCGAAAGCGATGGAAAGGCTCGGAGTGTCGACCCGATGCCGAGACGCCGCGCAACGTCGATAGCGGGGTCGTAGCCGATTGCGTCGAGCAGGCGCAACGTGGCCAAGTTCCGCGAGTGCTCGAGTGCGTGGCGCAGCGTGATATAGCCCACGTAGTCTCGCTCGTAGTTTTCCGGCTGATAGGGTTCCGGGGCTCCCGGCTCGACGACGACCGTCGGCGCATCGTAGATGAGCTGGTTCGGAAGAAACCCCTGTTCCAGGGCGGCAGCGAAGACGAAGGGCTTGAAGGCGGAACCGGCTTGTCTCTTGCCCTGCACTGCGAGATTGAACTCGCTCTTCTCGAAATCGCTGCCGCCGACGAGCGCCAGGACCTCTCCTGTCGAGACGTCGAGCGCAACGAGTGCTGCTTCGGCCGTGGGCGCGGACGCCAGTTCGACGCGCTTGGCCGCGCCCTGGCTCGTCACTTCGAGAATCCGCACGGGAACCACGGTTCCCGCTTGCAGGACCGTTCCGATCTCCTTCCGGCCGGTCCAGGCGATTGCGTCCGCGTCGACATCGAATCGTGCGCCACCGACCCGCAGGCGCGCAGCCGATCCATCGGGCGCGACGCTCATCACGACGGCGGGAACGAAATCGTCCACGCGAAGCCCGCCGGTCCAAGCCGGGGAGTGGAAGGACTCCACGGTCTTGCCCTCGGGAAGCGGCTCGCCAAGCGGAATTTCGCGGTGCCTGCGCCCGTAGAGGTCGAGTCCGAAGCGCACGGCGCGCTCGGCGGCGGTCTGCAAGTGCCGGTCGAGCGTCGTGCGCACGACCATGCCTTCTTCGTAGAGTCCGGTCTCTCCGTAGCGCCCGATCAGCCAGCGTCGCACTTCCTCGATGTAATGCGGGGCGAAGGAACGATCCTGGACGCGTTTCGACGTCTCGATCGGCGTGGCCAGCGCTGCCTCGGCTTCTCGTGCCGAGATCACGCCTTCGATGACCATCCGGCGCAGGACATGATCGCGTCGCCGAAGCGCACGCTCCGGATGCCGGAGCGGCGAGAGCGCCTCGGGACGCTGCGCCAGACCTGCGAGCAGGGCGGCTTCGGCGAGCGTGACTTCGCTCGTCCGTTTGTCGAAGTAGAGGCGCGTCGCGGCCTCGACGCCGAAGCGCCCATGCCCCAGGTAGATTCGGTTGCAGTAGAGCTCGAGGATTTCCTGCTTGCTGTAGTGCTTCTCGATCTGCGTCGCGAGGACCACTTCCTGGAGCTTTCGCCAGATGGTCTTGCGCTTGTGCAGAAACTGATCCCGCGCGAGTTGCATGGTGATCGTGCTCGCACCCTCGACGCCGAGGTCGAGCGAGCGGACGGTCGAGACGACGGCGCGGGCCACCGCAATCGGATCGACGCCGAAGTGATCCGAGAACCGCGGGTCCTCGGTCGCCACGACCGCCTTGAGGTAGAGCGGACTCATCTCGGAGAGGGGAACGGGAATGCGTCGCTCCGTTCCGAACGACTCGAGCGCTTCTCCGTCCCGGTCCAGGAGGACGGTGACCTGGGGCAGGCTGAAGACATCGAGCTGCGAGACGGAAGGGATGTCCCGGCTGAGCAAGAAGCCGGTCAACACACCGAGGCCGGCGAAGAGAACGTGCAGGATCGCGAGGATCGAGAGGACGCGGCGCCATGTCATGCGCGGATGTTATCCCGGATCGCCTGCGAATCCCCGGGGCGGGAATTCAGCCTGGAGTCGCGAGCGAGCGAGGGTTCCGAGGTCGGCCTCTCGAGTGATTTCGTCATGGCCGGACTCACTCTTCGAGCGTGACGACCGTCCCGTAGGCGAGCAACTCGGCGGCAGAACCCATCAGCTCGGCGGAGACGAAGCGCATTCCGACGACAGCGTTGCCGCCGGCGGCCTGCGCTTGTTCGGCCAGACGGTCGAGGGCCTGCTCGCGTGCCTCGGCCAGCATCTTCGTGTACTCGGGAATCTCGCCCCCGATCAATCCGCGCACGAATGCCATGATGTCGCGGGGAAGAGAACGCGCTCGCACGGCATTGCCCCGCGCGAGGCCGTGCGTGGCGAGGATGCGGCGGCCGGGGACCGTATCCGTCGTGACGATGATCATCGGTCGACTCCGTCGTAACGCTCGAACCGTCGCGCTCGCAGGCGGGCGGCAAGAGCAGAGGAGATCAGAAACGCGAAGCCGCCCACGACCGCGCCGGCAGCGAGCCGGGTCCAGAGCGGAACGGAGGAATCGAGGAAGAAGACGACGAGCGCGCCGATCACGAGCGCAGCCGCGCCCGGGAGCAGGAGGGCGAACCCGAGGCGTTCTCCTTGGCGCGCGACGATCGCCAGCGCGACGTCATCCCACTCGGCGGCAGCGATATCCGGCGGAGCGAGGACCTGGGCGAGGGATGTCTTGAGGGCGACGAGTTCGTCGTACTCCTGTTGGAGAAGGGGATCCCGTGCCAGCGCCGCGCGGAGTTCGCGTTCCTCGCCGGCCGCGAGCTCGCCGTCGACCAAGAGGGAGAGCCGCTCGCGGGCTTGCTCACGATCCATGATGTTCCTCCGAGCCGTAGCGAGCGACGTAGGGTGCCAGTCGTGCGCGAAGGCGAGCCCGCGCCCGGTGGATCAGCGACGCCACGGTCCCGTGCGTGAGTCCCAGATAGGATTCGATCTCCCCGTAGCTCCATTCGAGAACGTCGCGGAGCACGATCACTTCTCGTTCGATCGGGCGAAGTCCGCCGAGTGCCTCACGAAGGCGGACGGACAGTTCGCGGCGAAGGACGTCTGCTTCCGGGCTGGGGCGGTACGATCGCGGATCCGGAAGGCCCGCTTCCCGGCGATCCTCGAGCGACGTGTGTCGTCGATGCCGGAGGCGCCGGAGGCGGTCGAGGCATGTGTTCCGCGTGATGCGCGTGAGCCAGGCTGAGATGGGACGACGGGGGTCGTAGGACCGGGCGTGGCCCAGCGCCTTGGCGAGCGACTCCTGCACGGCGTCGAGCGCCTCCTCGCGGTTGCCCAGGTAGGTCCAAGCGATCGCGAAGAGCGCCTCGCGGTGGAGGGTCAAGAGTTCGCGGGTGGCCTCGACATCGCCGCGCCGGGCGCGCTCCATCAGGAGGCGTTCGGCCTGGGGAAGCGTGGACGGTAGGTCGATGTCCCCGGTGGCGGTGGCGGGTACGGCTTCGGGGTTGGCGGCATGCATAGCGCCGGCCCCTACGCTTTCATGCCCCTCCGGTTGCGGAACTTTCAACTCTCCCTCGCTCTCGCCAGTTCGTCTTCCAAGCGGCGGGCGTCATCGATCCCATCGCGCTCGCGAACGAAAAGCAGCAAGAGGAAG
>CAZPJJ010000006.1:0-32226 GCA_964586535.1 uncultured Acidobacteriota bacterium
GAGCGCATCCGCTCGGTGTCGCGCTGCAGGATCAACCGCGCGCGTTGCTGCGACAAAAAGAGATAACCGCCGACGATGGTGAGCGTGACGAGCAGGGCGCCGGCCCCGATAGCGGCGAGAAGCAGGGCGTAGCGGCGCGCTGCCGCTTCGACCGTCATCCGCGGCACACCTGCCGCGATGACGACGCGGCCGCCCCCGAGATCCACGGGACGAACTGCGACGTCGAAACCTCGATCCCCACCCAGCACGATGCGGCCGAGAGCGACGGCGGATCCGGGCTCCTCGCCCCCGTTGGCGGTCAGGCGGGGAAGAACCGGCGCGTCGGAGAACGTGTGATGGACGACCTCGCCCTCGAAGGCCAGTGCCACGGGAATTCCGTTGAGGTCTTCCGTCGCCTGCGTCACGAAGAACCGCCCCGCGAAGATGGCGCCGCGTACCCACCCGATGGTTCGCCCGTAAGCTTCGACGGGCTGATCGATGATGAGCGCGAGGTCGCCGCCGATCATCTTCCACGCCGATTCGCCGGCGCTTATGTCCACCGTGTCGTCCTCGGCGCCCAGTGTGATGATCGCCAGCGGCGACGACCACGCTAGCAAGCGTCCATCGGTGCCGCGTACGACGAGCGCGGTCGCGCCGAACTCGTCGGCGAAGGGCGCGAGCGCTTTCAAGAGCCCTGCCTGCGAAAGATCGCCGAGCGCCTCTCGGACTTCTCCCGAAGAGGCGATCGCGCGCAGCGTGGAGCGACCTCGTTCGATCCGCTGTTCGAGCAGCAAGCGCACGACCGAGGCTAGCCGGCTCGCGCTCTCGCGCTGTGCGGCGTCCTGCCGCTCGCGATCGTGGCGCGCCGCCCAGGTGAGCGCTGTCGCCAAGGCTGCTCCCGCCGCCAGCGCGACGACGAGGAGCGTGACGACCAGCGGCGGGCCGCGGCGTTCGTCGTCGCGAGTCGGGGCATGGCTCACGCGTCGCCATCCTTGGGCGACGGACCGCCCTGGTACGATGCCAGTTTGCGATAGAGCGTCGCGAGCCCGATGCCGAGCTGCTGCGCCGCTTCCTTCTTGTTACCGGCGGCGCGCTCGAGCGCGGTCTCGATCATCATGCGCTCCGCCGTCTCGAGAGTCGCTCCGACGGGGATCTCGACGATGTCGAGATCGGGCGCGGCCCTCGCGCCGCGCATCGCTTCGGGAAGATCCGCGACATGGATGATGGGACCATCGGCCAGCGCGACGATGCGTCGTACGGCGTTCTCGAGCTCGCGGACGTTTCCGGGCCAGTGGTATGCGCGAATGGCTTGGCGCGCCTCGGGCGTGAACTCGCGGAGATCCGCGCGGCCGCGCTCCGTGCACTCCCGTTCGAGAAAGTAGCTCGCGAGGAGCAGCACGTCGTCACCGCGGCGCCGAAGCGGCGGAACGTGGATCGGAATGACGTTGAGCCGATAGTAGAGATCCTCGCGAAAGCGGCCGAGAGCGACCTCGCTTTCGAGTTCGCGGTGCGTCGCCGCGACGACGCGCACGTCCACGGCTCGCGTGCGCGTCTCGCCGACGCGCTGAAACTCCCCCGTCTGCAAGACGCGCAGCAGTTTGGTCTGGACCTCGGGGCTCATCTCGCCGATTTCGTCGAGGAAGATCGTGCCCAGATGCGCTTCCTCGAAATACCCGCGATGGTCGCGGACCGCGCCCGTGAAAGCGCCACGGACGTGGCCAAAAAGCTCGGATTCGAGCAGCGAGTTGGGAATCGCCGCGCAATGGACTTTGACGAGATTGCGATCGGCGCGCGGGCTCAGCTCGTGCAGCGCGTCCGCGACGACCTCCTTGCCCGTCCCCGTCTCCCCCGTGATGAGAACGGTCGACTGCGTGGGCGCGGCCTTCTCGATCAGCCTGACGACGCTCTCGAAAGCCGGGGACGCGCCGACGACTCCCGCGAGCTGGCGGCGGCCGCGCAGAGCCTGTCGCAAGCGCCGGTTCTCGGCCGCGAGCTCGTGCTGGTGAAACGCGACGACGAGCGCGCGGCGCAGTGCGCGTGCGCGAGGAGGCTTCACCATCACGTCGACGACGCCGTGCTTCATCAAGGCGACCGCGTCCTCGACGGTCGCCTGGCCCGACACGACGAGAAATGTGGTGTCGGGAGCGATATTCCGCATCGCCTCGACGAATTCGAGGCCGTTCATTCCCGGCATCGCGAAGTCGGTGACGGCGACCGCCGGCGGTTCACCCAACGCCGCCTCGAGCGCGTCCGCCGGTCGCGTGAACGTCCTGACGTCGTGCCCTTCGGGCGCTAGGACGGCGGAGATCGCCTCGCAGGTCACCGGATCGTCGTCGAGCACGAAGACCAGAGGCATGGATCGTCTCCAAAGTCGCGACCCTGATTCGATCGCAGCGCAGTATCCGCGCCGCCACGATTCGCCTCAACCCCGGAACCGCCGGGGCAGCACTACAAGTGCCGGCGCGAACGTCGCTCCGCTTCGGGACCGCCCAGGACGAGCGCCGCCTCGGCGTCGATGCTCTCCCGCTCGTCCATGCCTCGCGCGAGCCGGGGCAAACCCGCCAGCGCAATCATCGCGGCGTTGTCTCCACAGTACGCGAGCGACGGGATCGAGAGCGCCAGGCCGCACTCGTCCGCGAGGGCCGTCGCCTCGCGTCGCAAGAGCCGGTTCGCCGCGACTCCCCCCGCGACGACCAACGAGCGCGGGCGCTCTGCGCCGATGGCCTCGCGCGTGCGACGCATGAGTTCGCGAACGATCGCGTGGCGCAGCGATGCCGCGAGATCTGCCATGGCGGGGCCGGGAGCGGCGGCCGGATCGGGGAGGGGGTCGATACCGTGCTCGTGCATGAGCGCACGGACCGCCGTCTTGTAGCCCGAGAACGAAAAAGCCGGCTCGCCTTTGATCCGCACCTCGCCGAAGGAGAACGCCTGCGGATTGCCGCGTTCGGCGAGTTCGTCCAATGCCGGCCCGCCGGGATAAGGCAGCCCGAGCATCTTGGCGGTCTTGTCGAAGGCTTCGCCCGCGGCGTCATCGCGGGTCCGGGCGTGCTGCACGTACACGCCTGGCGCAGGGATGCGCCAGAGGGCTGTGTGGCCTCCCGAGACCACGAGCGCGAGCGCGGGGTAGGGGAGATCGGGACGCTCGATCCACCCCGAGACAGCGTGTCCCTCGAGGTGGTTCACGCCGACGACCGGGATGTCCATGGCGAGTGCCAGGGCTCGTGCGGTGCTCGTGCCCACGAGCAAGCAGCCGATCAGGCCGGGGCCTCGCGTGACGGCGATGCCGCCGATGTCGGAAAGAGCGAGCTTGGCTCGCGAGCAGGCCTCGGTCACGACCGGGTCGATTGCTTCGAGGTGGCGACGCGCCGCGATCTCGGGAACGACACCGCCGTAGGCGCCGTGGACGTCCACCTGGGACGAAACCACCGAGGAGAGAACGCGCCCCATTCCGTCGACGACGGCGGCCGCGGTCTCGTCGCACGAGGTCTCGATGCCGAGAACGTAGCGCACGGAGCGCATTGTAGGGATCGCGCGCTCCCCTGGCTCATCGGGGAAGCCGATAATCGGGGACCCCATGCAGGACGGCAGCACCCATTCGCCAGGGCGCCGGGCCCGGCTCGTTTGGATCGGCGCGCTCGCCTTCGCGTCCGGGCTCCCTTTTGGCATCTTCAAGGACTTCGTTCCGGTCTGGCTGCGCGACTCGGGCGTGTCGGTGGAGCACGTGGGCTGGATGGCGGGTGCTCTTGCAGCGCCCTGGAGCCTCAAAGTCCTCTGGGCACCGCTCGTCGATCGCTTCGGGCACCGCCGGCGCTTCGCTGCGGCCTCCCTTCTCGCCGCGGCGATCGCGCTCGTCGCCCTCGCCGCGACGGGCACCGCTTGGCTCGGTCTGGTGTCGGTGCTCCTGGTGTCGTTCGCCGTTGCGGGCGCGACTCAGGACATCGCCGTCGACTCGTACACGATCTCGATTCTTCGTCCGGGCGAGGAAGGGCCGGCGAACGGCGTGCGTGTCACGTTCTATCGGGCGGCGCTGCTCGTCGCGGGGGGAGCGTTCGTCGCCCTCGCCGTGCCGCTCGAGTGGTCCGGCGCGCTACTGGTCGCGGCGGGGACGCTGGGCGTGATGGCCATCGTCGCGCTCGCCGCACCGCGAGCGATGCCGGGAGACCGCTCCCCGACATGGAGGGAACTGGCCGTTGGCTTCGGACGCTGGCTCGCGTTGCCGGGAGCGCTGCCGCTCGCGACCTTCATCCTTTTCTACAAATGGCCGGACGCCGCGCTTGGACCGACGGTTCGCACGTTCTGGCTCGACTCGGGACTCTCGAAGGAGGCGATCGGTTCGCTGGCGGTTCCCAACATGGTCGCCACGGTGGTCGGCGCATGGCTCGGCGCGATCGTCGTCGCCCGCTTCGGCATCATGCGCGGACTCCTGTGGTGCGGTCTGGCCCAGGCGCTCTCGAATCTCGCCTACGCGGCGGCTGCGATGGTCGGCGGCGGCTACACGGCGATCTTCGCGGCCGTGGTGGTCGAGAGCGGTACGGGCGGCCTCGGCACGACGGCGTTTCTCTCGCTCTTGATGCGAGTCTGCGAGAAGGAACGCTCGGCGTCCGAGTTCGCTCTCGTGAGCGCGCTCTTCGCCGCGACCCGCGACGTGACAGGCTCGATCAGCGGCTACGGTGTCGCCTTCCTCGGATACGCCGGGTGGTTCGGCGCGACGACGGTCTTCGCGCTTCCTGGGTTGATGCTCCTGGTTTCCAAGCGGCTGGCGGCGCGAGCCGCCGAAGCACCCGCGCTGGAGTCGAGGCCGTGAGCACGGGACAAGCGCGAATGGCCGCCTTCTTCGCGGCGGGCGTGCCCGAGGCGCACTTCCGCGCGGAGAGCGGGCGACGGCCATGAAGTCGCGGCAGCCTCGGTTCTGGGGCGGAACGGTGCTGCGGGGCAGTCTTGCCGCCGGAGTCGCGGCCTTCGCGGTCTTCGTCGTCGCGGGCCGCTTTCCGGGCGTGGTGGAGCACGTCTACGGGAGAACCGTCTACCCGGTCATCGTCGCCGCGCTCGCCCCCGTCTCGGCCGCCTTTCCTTTCACGCTGATCGAGGCGGTCATCGCGCTCTTCCTCCTGCTGGCGATCGGCGGTGCGCTTCGCTTCTGGCGCACTTCGCGACGCGCGGGTCGCGGACGACTCTCGAGTCTCGCGGGCTCGTTACTTCGCGTCGCGGCAGTCGCTTGTTTCGCGTGGACGCTCTTTCTCCTCGTCTGGGGTTTCAACTATCTCCGACCGCCGCCGGGCGCTCTCCTGCGCCTGTCGCGTCCCGAGAAACACGAGATCGCATCGGTCGTGGCGCGCATCGAGGCGCGCCTCGATCGACTGCGCGCCGCGCTTCCAGAGGATGAGCAGGGCGTCGTGAAAATGCCCGACGATCTCGCGGAACTCGACCGCGACGTCGCCCCGCTTCAGGAGAGCCTCTTCGCCGAGCTCGGGCTTCCGGTTCCGGTCTCCGCGGGACGCACCAAGGCACTGCTCGTCAGCCCGCTCTCTCGGCGGTGGGGCGTGTCGGGCTTCTATGGTCCCTTCACCGCGGAGCCCACGGTCATCCTCCCGCCCGCTCCCGCCCTGCTTCCGTTCACGCTTGCCCACGAGCGCGCGCATCTCGGCGGTATCGCCTCCGAGGATGCGGCGAACTTCTTCGCGCTCCTGACGCTCTGGCGAGCGGAGGATCCCGCGTTGCGCTACTCCGCCTGGCTCGCGCTCTGGCTCCATCTCAAGCGTGATCCGGGGCTCCGTCACGCTGGAGTCGGCCGGGATGTCGATGCCATCGCACGGCACCTCGATCGCTACCGCGGGTTCGAGCGCGATCTCGTCTGGAAGTTCTACGACGCGGGCCTCGAAGCACACGGCGTGCGCGGCGGCACGCAGTCCTACGCGCGCGTCGCGCCCCTAGCCATCGCGCATCTCGCCGATCGCGGGTTTCCTTCGGATGCGCTTGACGCCGACCAAGAGGAGCTTGGCGCTCGATAGCTGTCAGACGGAAGCGACGGCGCAGAGTTCCTCGCGAATCGCATCCAGGAGAGCCGCACGATCCGTGGGCTTGCGGAAGGTCCGCTTGGCGCCGAGCTGCCGCGCGACCGGCAGGAAGTCGAGCACCCCATCGTGGCCGCCGCCGGAGATCGCGATGATCGGCAGGCCCGGAAACTGGGCGCGCAAGTCGCGAATCGTTTCGAGGCCGTCCTGCTCCGGCATGAGGATGTCCGTGATCACGAGATCGACGGATCCGCCGCGCACGACCTCGACGCCCGAGCGACCGTCGCAGGCCTCGACGACCGAGTATCCGGCGCGCGCCATCATCTGGACGAGCATGCCGCGCGTCTGCTCGTCATCCTCGATGACGAGGATGCGGCACGCGGAGGGTTGGAGGTCTTCGGGGTTCATGGGACTTCCTTTCATCGATTTCCCGAGACGGCGGGGGCCGGCGTCTCGAGCGCGCGATCGACGGCCTCGCCAAGCTGGGCCAGCGTGAACGGTTTCATCAGAAACGCCCTGACGCCGAGCGCAAGAACGTCTTCGAGCGTCACCGCCTCCGTGTATCCCGTGCAGAGGATGATCGGCATGTCGGGTCTCACGTTCAGGATCTGCTGCGAGAACGCGTAGCCGGTCAGCTCGGGCATCGTCTGGTCCGTGACGATGACTCGATAGGCTTGAGGGTCGTCGAGGAAAGTATCGAGCGCGAGGCGCGCGTCGGTGAATCCGCTCGCGTCGAGGCCGAGCGCGCCAAGCATCGAGACGAGCATCGACACCAGCGGCGCTTCGTCGTCCACGACGAGCGCGCGCCCGCGCTTTTCCTCGAGCGATTCGGGCAGCGCGCGAGAGCTCCGCGGGGTCGTGCTCACCGGGAGTGGACGCTCCGAGACTTCTCGCAGAAGAAGGGCAACCACGCGCGCACCGGGAGGCGCGATTTCCTGCGTTCGCCGCGCGCCCAGCTCGTCGATCAGCCCGCTGACGTTGCAAAGCGCCGCGGCGATGGTTTCGTCCACGGTCGGGGAGAGGTCGTGACCTGAAGCGGGTCGCAGCGTCAGCCGCAGTTGGAGATAGCGGCCGGGCTCGACTCCTGCGGACTCGGAGCGAACTTCGACGTCGTAGGGTTGGAGCGAGACGTCGATCGTTCCCTCGCCCTCGATGCTGCGAGCGAGAGCGGAGCAGAGACTCGTCAAGAGCTGGCGTAGAGCGGCGGGACTCGCGAGCACGCTGCGGTGCCCGTCGTCGATCGCGAAGCGCATGAGGATGCTCGCGGGCAAGGCCGACCGCAGCATCCGCATCGATTCCTTGAGGACGGGCTGCGGCTGCATCGGTTGCAGGTCCTGTTGGCCCTGCCGCGCGAACGCGACGATCTGCTCCACGAGCGAGGACGCGCGCTTCGCGGCCCGCATGATCTCCTCGAGATCTGTACGGCAACGGGAGCCGGCGGGCGCCTCCTCCGCCGCCATGTCCGCGTAACCCTGGATGGCGAAGAGGATGTTGTTGAAGTCGTGCGCGATGCCGCCCGCGAGCGTGCCGAGTGCCTCCAGCTGCTGCGCGCGTCTGAGCTGGCGGGCGATCTCATCGATCTCGCTGCAATCCTCGAGGACGGCGAGCATCCCGCGCGGCTGACCGCCTTCGTCGCGGTCCAGGACGGCGTTCACGCGAACGGGGACGGCGTCTCCGCTCCTGGCCTTGAGGCGGCACGACTTGAGCGTGGCCCTGCCATGTCGGAGCAACTCTGGGCCCAGCAGATCGTCGAGAAAGCTCCCATCGCGAGAGTCGACGAAGAACTCCTCCAGCGATCGTCCGATGACCTCGCCACGCGACTTGCCGAGTCTCTCGAGCAGCAGGTTGGAAGTTCCGACGATGACTCCCGCTGCGTCGGTGGCGACCAGAAGTGCGGGTGTGTCCTCGTAGAACGAGCGCGAGCGGCGCTCGCGGCGCGCGAGCGCTTCCTCGTTCTGATGCTCGGCCGTGACGTCGGAGTAGAGATTGAGAGTTGCCGGGCGTCCGACCCACTCGATGAGAACGACGGTATGCCGGAGCCAGACCATCGTGCCGTCGCTGGCGATCGCCCGGAACTCGTGTGCTTCCGGACCGGGCTCCCCCAGGATACGCGCGGCGTGGTGCGCCTCGACACGCCCGCGATCGACGGGATGCACCAGGTCGATGGGGTCGCGATGAAGAAGGTCCTCGGGATCGTAGCCGCCCATCGACGCGAGCCGCTGATTCACGAACGCGAAGCGACCGCGCTGAATGACCGCCACGCCCTCGTGGGCGGATTCGAGGAGCTGCCGGTAACGCTGCTCCGAGGCTTCCAGCGCGAGCCGCGTGGAGCGCATGGACGTGACGTCCGAGAGGATCGCCATCGTCCCCTCCACTTCGCCCGAATCGGAGATCAAAGGAGAGGGCGAGACGTGGATCGTCCGGTCCTCACCGTCATGGCGGCGGACCGTGATCTCGTAGCCGGCGAACTCACCTCTGTCGCGCCGCACGAGTTGCTCGGCCAGCAAGGCGCGGCTCTCGTCGCCGAGAAAATCCGCAGGCGAGTGGCCGAGAACTCGAGATTGATCGAGGCCGAGGAACTCACAGAGGGCGGAGTTCACCCAGACGATCTCGCGCTGCGGCGAAAGAACGACGGCACCTTCGTGGAGGTTCGCGGCGACTTGCAGGAAACGTCGCGTCGGATTGGCGACATCGGCGGACCCGACGAGGACCGCACCCGCGACGGCCGCTACCGCTGCGCTGAGGACGGCGATCGCGACGTTCGTCCAGGAAGTGCTTCCTGCGCCGACGAGGGCCATCAGCACGCCGGAGAGCAATCCCGCCGCCAGCGCGGCGGGAAGGGCGCGCGCCGCGATGAAACCGAGGGCCATGAGTCGCCGATCTGTTCTTCCCAACCTGCGTCGCAAAGGAAACCCTTTCCCCCAAATGGCTTCGGCTCGACGAAATCCAGCACCCCGAGCTCGACACGAGTCGAAGACCCCTGGTCAACATCGGTTCCGAAGGGGGGGGATTCAACCACCCTCGCCCGGCTCTTCACGGAGGTTCGGCCGGCACCTCAAGATCCGCCCGCTGGCCGCTGGCGAGGGCTCGATCGGGGCCATCCTCGGCCCGATCCGGCCAAGTCGAGGTTCCTCTCGGCGGGCCTCCGCGGACTGTCCGTGCGGGTCTTCTGAATCGTCGGATCTAGGCGAGAAGGGACGGCAATTCGGCAATGCTGGAGACGACCGCGGACGGGGGTGGCGAGACCCGGAACTCTTCACCAGTCATATATTTGCCGGTGCGGGCGAGGATCGCGAAGCCGACGCCCGCGCGGAGCGCGCCAGCACAGTCGAACTCGGCGTCGTCGCCGGCCATCAGCAGCCGATCCAACGGAACCCCGAGGGACGTGCTGATGCTCTGGAAAGCCAGCGGCGACGGCTTGCCGATCAGGTCCCAGCCGACATCCGCCGCATAGCCCAGGAACGCCGCCACCGGCCCGACGTCCGTGAGCAGGCGGCCATCCTTGCGAAACACGCGATTCTGCTGGAGCGCGTAGAGCGTGGCCCCGCTCCGCAAGGCATCGACGGCAGGACCGAGTTCGCGAATCGTGCGGTCGTGGGCCTCGCTCGCCAGGAGCACGGCGCGCGCGTCTTGGGGACGATCGATTCGCTGGAACCAGGAGAGATCTTCGTCGGCTCCTGGGTCCGAGAGCAGGATGCCCCGCGCGTGACCGCGCGCCTCGAGAATCGGACGCGCAAGAGAGGCGGGATTGACGACCCAGGATGCATCTCCCGGATACCCCTCGCGGGCGAGTGCCTCCGCGATGCGAGCCCGGGATCTGGACGTCGCGTTGGTCACGTAGCGGATCCCATAGCGCGCGGCGAGTGCGGTGACGGCTTCCGGTCCGCCCGGGTATGCGGCGCCACCGACGCCCTCGGTCAGGAAGCCGTCGATGTCGAGCAGGAGTGCCTCGACCGGGCCGATCACGGATTCGGCCCGTCTCCGTCGTCGTCGATCGCGGCGTCGCCGTGGGTCTCTTCCTCGAGGCCGTTCTCGATGGGAGAGTCCATCTCGGCGGCTTCCTCCGCCGGGGCGTCGGCGCTCTCGCTCAGGACGGTCAGGCCCAGCAGCGAACGAATGGCCCGCTCGTAGGGTGCGCGCAGCACCGCCTTCTCGGTGATGATCGCCGTGACCAGTTCGGCGGGCGTGACGTCGAACGCGGGATTGCGCACGGTGACGCCCTCCGGGGTCACGGCGCTTCCTTGGAAGTGCGTGACTTCGCTCGGGTCGCGATCCTCGATCGGAATGCGGTCGCCGGAAGGGCACTCGGGATCGATCGTGGACGTCGGTGCCGCCACGTAAAAAGGAATGCCGTGCCGGCGCGCCAACACGGCCACCGTGTACGTGCCGATCTTGTTGGCGACATCGCCCGAGACCGCGATGCGGTCGGCGCCGACGACGACGAGATCGACTTCGCCCTTCGCCATGAGTGCACCGGCCATGCCGTCGGTGATCACGGTGACGGGAATGCCGTCACGATGCAGCTCCCATGCCGTCAGCCTTGCCCCCTGCAGGAAAGGGCGCGTCTCGTCGGCGAGCACGGTGATCGACTTGCCTTCTTCGACCGCTGCGCGCACGACTCCGAGGGCGGTGCCGTAACCCGCCGTGGCGAGCGCGCCCGCGTTGCAGTGCGTGAGCACGCACGCGCCGTCGGGGACGAACGCGGCGCCCAGGCGTCCCATGGCGCGATTCGCGGCGACGTCCTCTTCGTGGATCGCTCGCGCTTCACTCTCGATGTGTTCGATGAGTTCGCCGGTGGTGGCTCCGGCTTCGAACTCGCCTTCGGCGCGCCGCATCACCCGCCGCACGGCCCACGAGAGATTCACCGCCGTGGGGCGCGCGGCTTCGAGCGCGGTAGCCGCCTCGCGAACGCGCTCCATGAACGCCGAAGGGGTCTGCTCGCGCCGCGATCTCGCCTCGAGGACGAGTCCATAGGCAGCGGTCAGGCCGATGGCGGGCGCGCCGCGCACGACCATCGTGCGGATCGCTTCGACGACGTCGGGCGCCGAGGTCAGCGTCAGCGAGATCTCCTCGCGAGGGAGAAGCCGCTGGTCGAGAAGAACGAGGCCTGCATCCTCGAGACGAACGGGCTCGATCATCGTCGTTGGGTCTCCGTGCATGGCGCCGCGGTTCGCGGCGCGGGGCGGTATTCTTCCACGGATTCACCGGGGCGCGCCGCCCAGGAGAACGCGACGATGCCACGAGTCCATGGAGACGCCGGCGGCGAGCGAGAGAGCGCCTGGGAAGCCGTCTATCGGATCGTGCGCGTCATCCCCGCGGGACGCGTGATGACCTACGGACAGATCGCGGTCCTGCTGAGCTCGCGGCTCTCGCCGCGCGCGGTTGGCTGGGCTCTTCGTCAGTGTCCCGAAGACGTGCCGTGGCATCGGGTCGTGAACGCGTCGGGCGGTTGCTCCACGGATCGGCTCGGCGACATGCCGCCTGGTCTGCAGCGCCGGCTCCTCGAGCGCGAGGGCATCCGCTTTCGCGAGAACGGCACGCTCGACTTGGCGCTGCATCGCTTTCAGCCCGCGTGAACCGCTTCGCGCCCGCTCCCCGCCGCGGCGCGTTCACTCACGGACGAGTTCCTCGATCGCGTTCGCCACGATTGCGACGAACCGCTCGCGATCGCCATGAAGCGCGGGTTCGAAGAACGGCACGCCGGGATGCGCCCGTCGCCACGACTCGACGATCGCGGCGGCTCGCTGCGATTCAGGCGATGGGGGAGGCGGATCGACGCCGTCGAAGACCGCGCGCGCAACTTCCTCCGCGATCGCCGGCGTTCGTTTGGGACCGGCGAGCCGCGAACGGCGCATCGCGAGACCGCCATTGGCGATGACGAACGCCACGACTCGCCTCGCGTCGAGAGTGCTGCGAACGAGCAGGACGCCATCGCCCCCCGCGTCACCGTGCACGAAACGCTGCACGTTGAGCGCGGGGGCGAAGCGAGCGATGAAACGCGCTTCCTCGAGCCACGCGTCGACCGCGCAATCGCTCGGCCGCGCGTCGAGCGTGATCGACTTGTCCCTGAGAGCGCGGTCCTTTTCGTCGCGTGGCGGTCCCGCGAAGTAAGAGCAGATCCGCGCGCGAAGGTTAGCCGAACGGCCGACGTAGAGCGTCGCGCCGGCTTGGTCTTCGAATCGGTAGGTGCCGGGGACTTCCGGAAGCGCCGCGAGAGTTCTCTCGTCGAAGGTCTTGCCCGTGAAGTCGGCTGCTTCGAGGCGGGCGTCGAGCAGGCGGGAGAGTTCCTCGAGATCGGCGATTCCTTCCGACTCGAGTTCGCTCACGATGTGATTCCAGACGTCGGCAACCGCGCGCGCCATCGCGAGCGGCGTGTCGCCCGCGACGTGCTGCACTCGGAGAGCGGCCGCCATCTGGTTCGGATCCCCCGGACCGCGATATCGGAACACGCGCCTGGCGATGTCACCCAAGGCGACCGTGTCCGAAGGCAGATTCGAAGCGCCGCGCGCCCGAGCGCGTCCGACTTCTTCCGCGCCCGCGGTCGAGATCGCAAGACGCGGAGCCCCGTCCCCGGCCGTGGGGATCGTCGCGAAGACTTCCGGAACGAAGGGCGCGAAGACTGCAACTGCCGGGGCGCCGAGAGGAATGGCCTCGAGCCGCTCGCGTCGGGCGGTCCACCCGTTGCAGGTCCACGCGACGCGATCGTCTCCGGCGAAGCTCGCCGCGAGCAGTTGGTCCGCCCGCGCCCGATCGAGCGCCTTCATACCAAGAAAGTCGCGAACGATGAGCTCACCGGGAACCGGTTCGCCGACGCGGACGAGGGCGGCGACGATTCTGTCCAGCATCGCTAGCGCGGAACGCGACATCGGCGGACCTTCCCCGTCATCGGCGGCGTCACGGCGAGATTGCCGCTGGCCCGCGCGATGTTCCCGCATTTTCTGACGGGAGTGGGTTGGGGAGAGGGATGCTGGGCAGCGCGACGAACGGCGTCGCTCCATGGCTGATCGTGGGTGCGGGGCTGACGGGAATTTCTCTCGCTTGGCTGGCGGTACACGCCGGCCGGCCGGCGATTCTCGTCGCGAACGAGCGGCCCGTCTCGGGAGACGCCGCTCTTGCGACGGCGATCGTGCACGCGCTCGGCCCGCCCGCGGATCCCTTCGTCTGGGCGCGAATGCCCCAGCGCGAACACGAGAGCGTCGCGCGTCGCGCGCGGACCGGGCACGCGATTCTTCGTCGCGCGCTCCTCGCGTCGGCACGGCCGATTGGCCTTCGCGCCACGGCCTATCTGCTTCACACGCACGTCGCACTCGGAGCGGAGATCCTCGCCGCCGCCCATGCGCGACTCAGGGCCGCGGGCTTTCCCGTCGAAATGCGCGACGTCGATGGGCACGGGGTCTTCGTCCGCGATGACGACGCGGTCGTCTCTCCCCGCCATCTCGCCCTGACCATGCTGCGGCAAGCCAGGGCGCGCGGACTTGTGGTGCGCATCCCGGAAACCGTGACGGGGCTCGCGGTGCGAGCGGACGGAGCGGTCCGCGTGCACTTCTCGGATGGTGAGGGTGTCTTCGAACGCGTGCTCTGGACGGGACCGCGGCCCCGGCGAGATGAACCGGGCACGGCCACGTTCCGCCGGCGAGTCGTGCTGCAGCATCGGATGGACGAAGGCGCTCATGCCCTGCCGGCCTTCCTCGAGGTGCCCGGAGGCGAGGCCAGTTTCGCGCCGGATCCCGCGCGCGAGGGCCGCACGGTACTCATCCGCTGTGCCGGCGATGCCGCGGGAATGGGACTCGCGTTCGCCGAGCCGCCCCCCGCGTGGCGCTCTTACCGCGGGGCTTCAAGAAGGCAAACGATCAGCGAGACGTTCGTCGGCCCGATTCGCCGCACCTTCTCGGCGCGGGCATCCGTAGTCTCGCTCTGCGGTCTGGCCAACTGGCCGGTCACCAGCGTCCTCGGGGCATGCGCCGAGGTCGTCGGGGCCGAGTTCTGACTCGGTCCGCACGTCCACCGTCCCCGCTTGGTCCGGCCGACGCGAAGATCCGCGGGCGCATCCCGGTTGCCTTCTGACCAAGGGTCAAAGCGCACCATGGCTGTGGCGGCTGACCGCGGACAAAAAACAAAGAGCGAAAGTTGACTTTTGGGGTATCCTCTCGCCGCCCCGACGCCGTTAACACCGCGTGACGCGCGGCGAACGCGCGGAAGAGAGCGTCGGCCATGCAGGAGGAGAAACCATGCGCTCGCTGATGATTCGAGCTGGGCTGATCGCAGCGGCGATCGGTCTCGTCACCACGCCGGTCTTCGCTTCCGGCTTCCACATCTACGAGCAGGGCGCGAAAGCGTCGGCACAAGCCGTCGCCTTCGTCGCACGAGCCGACGACGCGACCGCGGCTTACTACAATCCTGCGGCTTCCGCCAAATTCGAGGGAACGCACATCTCCTTCGGTTTTTCGGCCGTGCTCATCGGCGACTCCCAACTGAACATCTCGCCCGGCACGCCGGTCTATACGCCGGGGCTCTTCGACATGACCGACAACGTCGGACTTCCGCCACACCTTCACATCGTGCATCGTTTCGGTGCTTCGCCTTGGGCGATCTCCGCATCGGTCACGGCGCCGTTCGGCGTGCGGACCGAGTGGGATGCCGATTTCGGCGGACGCTTCTCCGCGCGCGACACGGATCTGCAGACAGTCGTTCTCAACGTCAGCGGCGCGGTGAACGTCGGCAGCGGCTGGTCGCTCTCCGCGGGTGTGGAGTACATCTCGGCGGACGTGAAGGACTTCACGCGCAACGTGTTCCTCTCGTCCGTGCCGCTTCCTCCGATCCCCGTTCCCGACGGCGAAGGCGGCACGATTCCCGTCACCCCGACGCCGATCCTGCCGACGATCGATGCGCTCACGGGACTCGAGGGCGACGGTAACGACCTGGGCTGGACCGTCTCCGCCCACTGGAAGAACGACGACTGGGCGTTCGGGGCCATCTACCGCAACGGGTTCGAGATCGACATCGACGGCGAGATCATCTTCGACTACCAGGCCTCGAACCTGAATCCGATGATCCCGGTCTGGGCGAACGACATCACGACCGCGATCCCCGGCTACCCGCAAGCGACGGCCGTCGCCACCGGCTATGCCGCGGGCGTCAACGCCGCGATCAGCCCCTCGCTCACGAACTACGACGCGAGCGGCGTGCTCAACCTCCCCGGTGCGTGGACCGTCGGGCTCGCGTACGTCGGTGCGGAGCGCTGGGAGTTCGAAGTCAACCTCGGCGAGATTCTCTGGAGCGACTTCAAGGAGATCCGCATCCAGTCGGCCGGCCGTCCGGATTCGGTGATCAACGAAGGATGGACCGACTCCCGGAGCCTGCGCTTCGGTGCTTCCTACAACGTTGACGACAACAACGAACTGCGCATCGGTCTCTACACCGACGAGAACCCGATTCCCGACACGTCGCTGCGCCCGTCCATTCCGGACTCGGATCGCACAGGCTTCACGTTCGGCTGGGGTTACCAAGGCGAGCAATGGAGCATCGATGCCTACTGGATGCACATCGCGCTCGACGACCGCACCGTCGGCCTCGACGCGTTCGTCCAGGACAACTCGGTGGTGCCCGGATCCTACGAGACCACGATCGACCTCATCGGCGTGACGGCCGGCTACGCGTTCTGATCACGCGCTGATCGCACGAATGCGAGGGCGAGGCTGCGGCCTCGCCCTTTTTCGTCGGCGATCAGGCGCGCGGATGCGTGCGGTCGTAGACCTCCAGCACGTGCTCGAGCGAGAGCCTGGTGTAGCGCTGAGTCGTGGCGAGACGCGCGTGACCGAGCAACTCTTGAATCGCGCGTAGGTCCATGCCCGACTCCAAGAGATGCGTCGCGAACGAGTGCCGAAGCAGGTGCGGATGCACGCCGCGGGAGAGCGCGGCTCGCGCGACGAGGCGGTCGAGAATCCTCCGCACCGAGCGGTCCGTCAGGCGCGTGCCCCGCGCGTTGACGAAGAGCGCTTCCGTGCCCGTGCGCAGGCGCAACCCTGTGCTCGCCGCGAGATAGTCCCGTAGTGCCTGCGCTGTCTTCCTGCCGAAAGGGACGACACGCTCGCGATCGCCTTTGCCCACTACGCGCGCCGAGCGGTCCGACATCTGCACGTCGTCGACATCGAGCGCCACGAGTTCGGCGACGCGAAGTCCGGCGCCATAGAGCATCTCGACGATGGCGCGATCTCGGGCGCCGAGCGCGCCCTCGGGGATCGCCGCCTCGATGAGTGCCTGGACGTCCTCGACGTCGAGTCGTCCCGGAAGTCGCGACGGCGCCTTCGGATTGCGCACCTCCGCGGCGGGATTGCGTTCGACGATCCCTTCGTGGGCGAGCCATGAGAAGAGCGAGCGCGCCGCCGAGAGCCTGCGGGAGATCGTCGTCGCGGAGAGCCCCCGTTCGTGCTGGTCCGCGACGAATGCGCGCATCTCGCGATTCGTGACCGAGCGCGATGAGATCGAGGGCTCGCCTCGATGACGCTCGAGAAAGGTGACGAGTTCCGCGAGGTCGCGACGATAGGCGCGCACGGTCTCGCGGCTCGCGTCGCGGTCGAGAGCGAGGTGATCGAGGTAGAGGCGAATCGCGTCACGCACGCGAGCGATTATCCACGAGCTTGGGAGCGAGGAAAGCGCCAGGCGAAGCTCAGGCGGTCTCGGGACAACCAGAGTCGATCCAGGCGATCAACCGTCGGACACGATCCGTCGACGCGACCCCTTCGGCACCCTGCCGCCGTTCGTGCTGGAGAAGACGCGGAAGGGCGTCCACGAGGACGCGCTTGACGAGCAGCGGGTTGTATCCCGCTTGGATGAGATCGACCGCGGCTTGCCAGCCGGGCAGGGGGCAGGACTCCCACGCGCTGAAGGCACCGACGAGGTCCGCCGCCTTCGCGAGCGAGCGTGCGAGGAGATTGCGAGCGCGAGAGACGGCTTCGGGTGTGTCCTCGCCCGACTCTTCGAGCCACTTCAGCGCGGCGGCCGCGTGGTCGCTCGCGCGTTCGCCGTTTTCGAGCAGCAACAGGTAGCCCTCCGCCAAGAGCAGGGCGGTCTCGGGATCCCGTGGCAGCGACTCTTCCATCTCCTCGAGGGTTCGCCTCGTGCCCGCGAGGTCGTTCATCTTCGCGTAGCAGAGCGCGATCTGTGAGAGAAGGAATCGGCGTCCGGTGTCCGCCGCCTCCCCGCTCAATCTCTCGAGTTCACGGCGGAGCACGGCGACGGCTTCCTCGCCGCGTCCATCGGCCAAGCGGCGCGCGACCTCGAACGAGGCCGTGAAATACGCGTCGGTGCGGCGTCGGGCGGAGGCATCGGGCGAGCGATTCATGGGCGAACCTCCAAGGCGAAGGAAACCAGCGCGTCCTCGACCGCGTCAGAGCGTACGGCGCGACTCGAGCCGCACCGCATCGCCGAAGAGCGGACACTGGGAAAGATAGGCATCGACCGCCGCGAGCGCCCGTTCGGCGAGTGCCCGCTTTCGTTCCTTTTTGTTGGGTATCGCGCTGTCGAGCGGCGGGAGGAGGCCGAAAGCGATATTCGTCGGCTGGTAACTCCTCGGATCGGCCCGGGACACGTAGCGCTGCAGAGAACCGAGCGCCGTCACCGCCGGAAACACCGGCGGATCCTGGCCTTGCGCGACGGCGGCCGCGCCAACGCCCGCCAGAAGTCCGGAGGCCGTCGACTCCGTGTAACCCTCGACTCCAGAAAGCTGACCGGCGAAAAAAAGCCCCGAGCGACGTCGCGACTGGAAGGTCTCCATCAGGATCCGCGGGCTATTGATGTACGTGTTGCGGTGGATCATGCCCAGTTTCACGAACTCGGCGCCCTGCAGGCCTGGGATCATGCGAAAGACCGTCTTCTGGTCGCCCCACTTCAAGCGATTCTGAAAGCCGACCATGCTCCAGTGCGTGGCCGCGAGGTTGTCCTGGCGCAGTTGAACTACGGCCCATGGGCGGCGGCCCGTCCGCGGATCGACCAGTCCGACCGGCTTCATCGGCCCGAAGCGAAGCGTGTCCTTGCCGCGTCGTGCCATCACCTCGATCGGAAGGCAGCCCTCGAAGTAGGGGACCGCGTCGAACTCGTGCGCGTCGGCCTCGGCGGCGCCGAGGATCGCTTCGTGCAGCGCTTCGTACTCTGCGCGGTCGAGCGGGCAGTTGACGTAGTCGTCGCCCGATCCCTTGCCGTAACGAGAAGCGCGGAAGGCGATGCTCCAGTCGATGCTCTCGCCATCGACGATCGGGGAGATCGCATCGTAGAAGGCGAGGTTACCCTCCCCGGAAAACGCCGCGATGTCCGCGGCGAGAGCGTCGGAGGAGAGCGGCCCCGTGGCGACGATCGTCGGCTCGTCATCGGGAATGCGCGTCACTTCCTCGCGGACGATCTCGATCAGCGGGTGCGATTCGATGCGGGTCGTGATCGAGGCGGCGAAGTTCTCGCGGTCGACGGCGAGTGCCGCTCCCGCTGGGAGCCGGTGTTCGAGCGCCGCTTCGATGATCATCGAACCCGCGCGTCGCAACTCCTCCTTGAGCACGCCGTGGGCATTCCCGACGTCGAGCGACTTGAAGGAATTCGAGCAAACCAGCTCGGCCAGCCGATCGGAGCGATGCACGGCCGTCGGCCGCGCCGGCCGCATCTCGAAAAGGCGCACCGGTACGCCGCGCTGCGCGCACTGCCAGGCGGCTTCGCTGCCGGCGAGGCCTCCGCCGACGATCGTGACTCTCAGCTTGTCCATCTCGGAGAGATGGTAGCAGCGGTGGTCGGGCGGGCCAGCGCGCGGGCACCTGCGGCGCCGCGACGCCCGGCAGCGGTCAGCGGAAGAAGACCAGCGTGACGACGACGAAAGTCGGGATGAGGATCGGCAGGCTCCAGCGCAGGATGTAGCCAAAGAAGGACGGCATCGCGATGCCGGCTTCCTCGGCGATCGACTTCACCATGAAGTTCGGCGCGTTGCCGATATAGGTGTTGGCGCCCATGAAGACCGCGCCCGCCGAGATTGCCAGCAGGTGCTGCGAGTGCTCGGCGATCAGTCTCGCGACGGCCGGTGCCTCGGCCATGCCCGGATAGAAGCCGCCGAGCGCCGTGTTGAAGAATGTGAGATACGTGGGCGCATTGTCGAGGAACGACGAGAGCAATCCGGCGACCCAGAAGTAGTGCCACGGATCCTGGACGGAACGGATCAGCGCCGCGAGCGCGCCTTGTTCGCCGGCCTTGAGAATCTCGAGCGCCGGGATGATCGTCATGAAGATACCCGCGAAGAGGTAGGCGACCTCGGCGATCGGTCCCCACGAGAAGCCGTTCTCGCGGCGCAGGATCTTGTTCGTGGTGACGAGCGAGAGAATGCCCATCGCGATGATGAAGCCGTCGCGGACGAGATTCTGGATCTCGACGTGCGTGCCCATGATATCGATTGCTCCGGGCTTCCAGACTCCAGAGACCAGCACCGACGCGACGATGCCCGCGAGGAAGATGAAGTTGTGCGATCCGCCGATGCCGAGCGGCACGGCTTTCTCGGTGCTCTCTTCGTTTTGAGCCGCTTCTTTTTTGTAGATCAGGGAATCGAGCACGAAGAAGAGCGAGAGCAGAATCGCCACGCAGAGCATCATCGGTAGGAACATGGCCCCCGTCGTCCAGAAGAATGGAACGCTGTGCAGGAAGCCGAGAAATAGCGGCGGGTCGCCGAGGGGAGTCAGCGATCCTCCGATGTTGGCCACGAGGAAAATGAAGAAGACGATGACGTGGACCTTGCTCTTGCGCGCCGCGTTCGCGCGAAGGACGGGGCGGATCATGACCATCGCCGCGCCGGTCGTCCCGATCCACGATGCAAGCATGGTGCCGATGAAGAGCATCACCGTGTTCACCACCGGCGTGCCCTTGAACGAGCCGCGCACGACGATTCCGCCCGCGACGGTGAAGAGGCCCCAGAGCAGGATGATGAACGGAATGTAGTCGATCAGATAGATGTGCAGGATCGCGTGCCAAGCGGCACCGCCGTATGCGATCAGGAAGGGGACGGCGAAGAGAATCGCCCATGCCGCCGCGACTTTCGGATAGTGGTGATGCCAGAAATGCGGCGCCACGAGTGGGAAGATCGCGATCGATAGCAAGATCCCCGCGAAGGGCACGACCCAGAACAACCCCAGCTGAGATCCGAGGCCGGCGCCGTGACTGCCATGTACATCTGCGTCGCCATGCGCGTCTGCGCCAAGTCGGTCGGCCCCGGCGTGGTTCTCATGAGAGCCTGCCCCCGGAGCGTGATCCGCGTCGCCCGCGAAGACGGGGCCGGCACCGGCCGGAACGACAAGAAGTGCAAAGCAAACCAAGAGCGACAGCGACACCAGAGTTGAACGCATGGGGATTCTCCGAAGGCGCGCCATTGTAGTCGGACCGTTCCTCCGATGCGACGGAGATCTGCCCTCAGTTCGAGCGGGGACGCTTCAGCGCGCGGCGCACACGAGAGCCCGGCAACGATTGAATGAGGCCGGTCATCTCGAGCCCGAGGAGCAGGGCAAGAACCTTCTCGGCGGCGATCCCCAGGGACGCGATGAGATCGTCGACGCGCACGTCGTCACGGGCGGGGATCGACTCCAGGAGCCGGCGCTCGACTCCGGTGAGGCTCGTCGCATCGGCCTCGGCTGCATCGGGATGCGACCCGAGAAACTCCGAAGCCACAGGTCGGCGTTCCTCGAGGATCTCGTCGATGACATCTTCGGGTTCGCAGGCCATCGGAGCTCCGTCGCGCAGCAACCAGAGCGTACCCGCGGCCATGCGGTCGCCATGACGTCCCGGGACCGCAAGCACCGTGCGGTCCTGTTCCTCCGCCCAGTGTGCGGTGACCAGCGAACCGGAAGGGAGCGCGGCCTCGACGATGACGACGGCGTCCGAGATACCTGAGATGATCCGGTTGCGCTGCGGGAAATGCGGACCGAGGGGGGGCGTGCCCGGGGGGAACTCGCTGAGGAGCACGCCCTTCGCTTCGATGCGACGGGCCAGTTGCGCGTTCTCGGCGGGATAGTCGACGTCGAGCCCACAGCCGAGCACCGCCACCGTGACGCCGCCCGCATCGAGCACCGCGTCGTGGACCTGGGTGTCGATTCCGCGTGCGAGCCCCGAGGCGATGGCGTAGCCGCGCGCCGCGAGCCCGGCCGAAAGCGATCTCGCCATCGAGATGCCGTACGAAGTCGGCCTGCGGGTGCCGACGATCGCGACGGTCGTCATGCCGAGCGAGGCGAGGTCGCCCTTGGCGTGAAGGATCGGTGGAGGAACGAGAATCTCCCGCAGGAGCGGCGGATAGAAGGGATGATCCAGGTGGAGCGTCGACCAGCCACGATCGCGTGCGAAGGCGATCTCGTCTTCGAGGCGAGCGGTGAGATTCCGGTCGGAGAGCGCGGCCACCGCGGCCATCGGAACGCCTTTGAAGGCGAGGTCGCGGACGGTGGGGCCGGCCAGAGCCGCAATGCCGCCCACGAGCTCGACGAGCCTGGGCCGATCGCGCGGCGCAACGGCGTGACAGCGCGCCAGACGCAGCCACCCTCGGAGAACGTCGTCGTCATGACTCATCGGCTCGAGGTTGACACGCGGACGCGCAACGCGAACGGAAAGCCGGGCAAACTCCTCTACGGTGCGGGAGGCGCCGCTTCGGATGCGGTCGCGTCCCGCGCCCGCTCGATTCTTGCGAACGCAAAACGATGCAGCGGTCTTCCTTGCCGGCGGTACTTGATCTCGAAGTTCGTCACGCCGGCCGTCGTGAAATCCGCCATGCGGGGGAGGCTCCAGAGCTCGGCTCCCGACCCCGCGCTCGTGAACGCCGGATGCTGCGTGAGCAACGCGCGGGCGGAACTCGCGTACTCCGCGTGGTCGCTCACGAAGCGCAGCAGTCCTCCATCGACGAGCAGCCGCGCGAGCTCGTCGAGCACCTCGGGCCGGATGAAGCGCCGCTTGCGATGACGTTGCTTCGGCCACGGATCGGGAAAGTAGACGTGAAGCGCCGAGACCGAGGCGTTCTCGAGCCGCTCCTTCAGGAACGACACCGCTTCGGCGTGCACGATGCGAACGTTGGTCAGCGCGCGCTTGCCGAGGCGTTCGATCGCCGTTTCAGCGTACGAGCGGACGTACTCGATGCCGAGAAAATCGCACTCCGGTTTCGAGGAGGCGGCGAGCAAAAGAAAGCGGCCCTTGCCCGTGCCGATTTCCAACTCGAGCGGAGCCACCCGTCCGAACGTCGACAGCACGTCGAGGCGACCTTCGATCGCAGAGGCGTCGAGGCGCACGACGTCGTCCGTCCGTTGCGAAGCGATGGGCAGATCGGGAACGTGCATGACTCAAGCCCTCGTCCGCTTCGGGACGAGCGGAGAGCGGACGGCTACGATCCGCCGGTTCGCGCGGAGGCGCGTTCGCGAATCGGTTCCCCAGCGCGGTCGCGTTCTTCCGGTGCCGTGCCGAGCATGGCGATCCCTGCGGCGAGAAGCAGCATCAACCACACACCGATCCATGCGAGCGCGCCGCGCACCATCAGGCGAAGCCGAGATCGCCTCGTCGTCAGCGGATCTGGAGGACGGTGAAACGAGAGGAGCACACCGCGCCCGTCCGAAGAGCGGACGATGGAGGACCGCCGAGGCTGGAATGGAATGCGTACTCCCATGGGCCGATCCTTCGCCGCGTGGCCGCCATCCGCGCGGGACGCGCCGCTGGATCGGAACATACGCCGGACTCATGGAGCCGGCCTCACGTCCGGCACGATCTCCCGCCGCGGGTGACCGGCCCCGTCGAGTCCAAGAAGGCGTTTGCGTACGTCGCCGACGAGATAGAGCGACCCGGCGACGATCACCTCTCCGTTTTCTCCTGCCGCCTCACGGGCGCGCGCCATCGCGGCGCCGGGATCGGGTTCGAGCTCCAGAGGAAGTGCCGCACTGCGGAGTGCCGCGTGTACGTCGGCGGCCGGGACCGCGCGAGGGATTGATGGTTCGGTGACGATGATCGAGTCGATCGACGGCGCGAGAGGGCCGACGAGCGTATCGGCCTCGCGTCCTTCCGTGATTCCGAAGACGAGCACGCGACGAGGCGGTCGGCCGAGGCGCGCATCCGTCTCGCGCAAGTAGGCCCCGAGCGATTCCGCTCCCTGCACGTTGTGCGCCGCGTCGAGCAGGAACGTCGGTCGCGTGCCCACTCGCTCGAGACGCCCCGGCCACACGGTCCTTTCGAGGCCTTGCACGAATGCCGATTCCGGAAGCGCGAGACCGGCGCGCTCTCTCCAAAGCTCCGCCACGCGCACCGCGACTGCGGCGTTGATCGATTGGTGGCGCCCCGCGAGTGCCAGGCGCACGGGCGGATACGACGCGACGGGAGTGTGCAGCGCGATCACGCCCGATTCGAAATATTCGATCGCGACTTCGACCGTCGCGTCGTGAACCGGCGCGCCGCGTTCACGCGCGATCGCTCGAATGACGCGCTTCGGTTCGTCGTCCATCGACCCGAGCACCAAAGGAACGCCCGGTTTGACGATGCCGGCTTTCTCTCGAGCGATCGACGCGAGCGAGCCGCCGAGCGACTTGACGTGGTCGAGCGCGATCGACGTGATCGCCGTGATCTGCGGAGTGACGACGTTCGTCGCGTCGAGGCGGCCTCCGAGACCGACTTCGATCACTGCTGCGTCGACGCCGTCGTGCGCGAACGTGGCGAAAGCGATGGCGGTCATCATCTCGAAGAAAGAGGGATGGCGCGGGAGGGCACCAGCCGCGAGCGCTCGCTCGGAGATCGCGCGCATCGCCAGCACTTCGCCGCGAAAGCGCTCGAGCCCGATGGGCTCGCGAGCGATCCTGATGCGCTCGGTCGGGCACACGAGGTGAGGGCTCGTGAAGAGACCCGCGCGATGCCCGGCCGCGCCGAGAATCGCGTCGAGCATCGCGGAAACCGAGCCCTTGCCGTTGGTCCCCGCGACATGCGCGACCGCGTAGCGGCGGTGGGGCGAACCGAGCCACGCATCCAGCGCGAGCGCGGTCTCGAGATCCCATTTCAGGGAGGGTCCGCGCAGTTCGAAGAGCCACGCGAGTACCGGATCGAGTTCCGTCACGATGCTCCTCCGCGCCCAGGGCGGCGGGAAGCGGCGAAGCGTAGGCCCCGGCCTCGCCTCCGTCAACGCGGCTCCTTGATCGCCGCCCGCACTTTGACAAAGCCCTCCCCTGGCCGTAGTCTTCCGCGGAACTTCTGCCCGAGTCCTTCATTGTGGTGCGGGTCGAGCCTCTCGCCTCCGGATCACCGGATGAATTGCGAGGTGGCGCGGCCTCGACTTGTGTTTCAGGAGCCTGGTGAGACTGTATGCCGGATTCGACCTACGTCGTCGTCAAAGAAGATCTCGAAAAGGCGCTTCGCCGCTTCCGCCGCAAGGTCGAGAAGTTCGGCATCCGTAAGGCGATCCGCCAGCACGAGTACTACGAGAAGCCTTCCGAGCGCCGCCGCCGCCGCCGTCGCGAGAACGACCGGAAGCGCCGCAAGGCAGAGCGCAAGGCGACACGGGCCTGAGCCTTCCTCAGGGAGGCGGGGTCTTCGCCGGTTCGACCCGGTGAGGCTCCCCGTGCAATCTCACCCATTCGCGATCGCAATGAGCCGGGTTCGACACCCGGCTTTTTCGTTGCGCGGATCGGCTCGAGCGAAGCCCCGGAGAGCGACGAGCGACGCGCATCTCCCATCCATGGACCGCTCGGACTACCGCTACGGGCGGAGGAATTCGACGGGTTCGGTCTTCCAAACTTGTGCGCGCCGGCCCTGGAACCGCGGCGCGGTGTAGCGCCACTGCAAGGTGGCCCTGCGAGCCGCATCGCCCAAGCCGTAGCCCGGATCCATCATCACTCGCGCGTCGAGGACTTTCCCATCGGGGCCGACCAAGACATTGACGAACGCTCGCTCCCGCATTCCCGCGGCGTTTGCCGCCGGGGTGAGAGTCGGAAGCGGGGCTTCCACTCTCTGAAGCGGCTCGTCGAGATCACCGAGCTTCACGAGGAGGAGCGGCTCGGCTTCGGCGGTCGGTTCTGACGCGCTCTCGCTCGGGACCGCCGGGAGCCTGTCGTCGCCGGGCCGCGCCGTGGGGATTGGTTCCGCGGCGAGGGGCGAATCCGGCGCGTTGCGAGTCGGCTCGAGCGGCGCCGATTGCGAGCGTCGGAGAACCTCGGCCGCTTCGACGGGAGAGGGCCGCGTCGGTCGATCTCCATCGGAGGCCGCTTCCGTCGCCGAGGCGGGCCGCGGCGTATCCCGCGAGCGCTCGAGAGCCGTTCCCGGCAGCGGGGGATTTCGCGAGGCCAGAGGAGCCGTTCGGGCGATCACCGGTGGCGTCGATGAGGGATCGGTCGGCTGTCGCGGCGCCGCTGGTTCTTCCGCCGACTCGCGTTCGCGAGAGATAGGCCGGCGAACGCTCGCGAGCCGCGAAGCCTCCACGTGCTGCGCTGCCTCGGTCTGTGGATTTGGAAGCGGCTCCTCGAGAACGGGTGCTTCTTCGTCCTCCACATCCTCGCGAGCGGGAGCCGAGTCGAGGCCCGCGATCGCCGCGGACTGGGGGGAGACGCTGGCCTCGAGATCCCCCCGCAGCAGGATCGAACCTCCCACCCCCAGCGCAGCCACGCCGAGGGCGAAACCGCACGCTGCCAGGAACCATCGCCCCCTGGAGCGCGGTCCGGTCTCGCTCGGTCCGGCAGCCGCGAGTTCGACACTCGTGGGTTGCTCGTCACGAGCGGCAGGTGGCGAGGCCTCACCGCCGTGGCGCGGTGCGTCCACATCGCCCACCCGCTTCGAGAAGATCTCGTCCAGCGTCAGCTCGTCGTCGGAGTGGGACAGGGGCGGCGCTTCGGGTCGATCCGAAAAGGGGTTGCCGCTTCCGCTGCGGACCATGGAGCTGACGCCGTTGGGGATGCTGTCCTCGAGCTCGGCAAGCGTGGAGAGCAGATCCGCCGTTCCGGCATCCATCCCGCGGAGCCCATCGGGAACCTCGCCCTCTTCGAGACCGGGCAAAGGAGAGTCCTCTCCGCGATACCCAGGCGTGGCGGAAGGACTCGCCCCGGCGGCGGCTGCGGGTTCGTACCTAGGGTCTTCGTCCAAGGGAATGGCCTCGGCGGCGGCGTAGCCCGCGAAGGCCCGGTCGAGCATGTCGTCGAGCGCATCTCGCGAAATCGACCTGGCGCGAGAGGGCGCGGGTTCCGCGGGCACGTCCTCGCCGACGAAATTCGGCTCTTCTCCGGCCGCCCTCTCGATGCGCGGACCGCTGTAGCCGGTGTCCGCCGCCTCGAGATCGAGGGGAAGGTCGAGATCGCCCTGGACGTCCCCCGCCACTGCGGACGGGGTCGCGGCGGCGATCTCGCGCTCGGCCAAGAACTCGAATTCGACATCGTTCTCGGGCATTTCCGGCGGCAAGGAGCTGCCGGTGGGCCCGAACGCCGCGGGGCTGTCCAGAACGTTTGCGGCGTCGATCGAGGCCGAGAGCCCCGCGATTTCGTCGTCGGGGAATCGGGTGTGTGCAAGGGCGGATTCGGCTGCATGGTCGTCCGCGGGAGTGGGATTCGCCTCGTCGAAACCGAAGTCGAGCGGAAGCGCGCGCAGCTCCGCGAGGAATCCGTCGTCCGTGGGGGCGGATCCTCTTCGCGCCGGAGCGGCCGCCGGTGGGGCCGGTGCCGGACTCGGTGCACGGACGACCGGATCGGCCGTGGCCTCGGGGGCGCGCGGCGCCACGGGAATCGGCGGAGTGGATGCCCCGGCGACGCCGAATAGGTCGGTGTCCTCGCCGTCGGTCGCGCCCGTCATCCAGGAGAGCGCGCCGTCGATGTCGTCGTCGGAGATCTCGCCCAGTCCCTCAAATGTGGGGGCAGGGCTTTGCGAGACGGACGGAGTCCTCGGCGGGGGAAGTGCCTGAGCCGCGCTGCCGGGCTTGACGGATCCCGTCACGGCCGGTCGCTGCTCGCGCGAGGCCGGTTGCGAAGGAGGTTTCTGCGCAAGGGGTGCGGGCGGTTTCGTGGGCACGGCAGCCGGAGCCACCATCCGCGTGGGAGGGGCGGCGGCAGACGCGGCGTCAAGGCGCGGCCTCGGCTCGGGAGTCCGCGCGGCGGGGTGGACCTGAAGGTGAGCGCTCTCGCTTCCCACCGAATGAGCACCACTCGAGAGCGAGCCGCCGGTCGTCAGCGCCGCGGCGGAAGGCGAAGCCTGCGAGGCGAGGGGCTCCGGGAGGAGCTTACGAAGCGTGGCCACGAGCAGGTGATCCTGTTGGGGGCGTTCGATGAACGCGTCGGCCGACGCCTCGCGGCTCATCTTTTTCAGGCGCGGACCGCGGAACACGCGCGACGCGACGATGACGGATGGTCCGCCTGCCCCGCCTTTGCGCTTGATGTTGCGGCAGATCTCGAAGCCATCGGTGCCCGGAAGCACCGGTTCGACGACCGCCGCGTCGAAGCGCATGGACTGAAGGGCCGCGTCGACCTCTTGCGCGAGCCCCGCCGAGATCACCTCGAAGCCCTCCGCTTCGAGCATGTTGGCCGTGCTCGAGAGCGATCGCGGCGTGAAATCGATGAGCAAGACTCGTGGGTTCACACGCACTTCCTCTGGGTAGACCGATGCCTGAGACAACATAGTCCCCGTGAGAAGCCGCGAACAGGTCCGCTGTGTGAAGATGAAGCATGTTCGGTAGAGCACGCGCTCTCGCTTCGCTCGCGGCGGGCCCCTGTGGCGAGTTCGGCGGCGACCTCCTTTTCGCGACATGGGAAGCGAGTGGCGTCCGGAGCTGGTCCGATCCCGCGCATCCCGAGTTCGCCGGCGATGGGGGCATTCGCCTGATTCGCCAACGAGGAAGGGGGCGCACCGAAGAGATGGTCGAGGTTGGAGCCGGTCCCGAGCGGATGGCCCGACTCGGTACGCGATCGGAGGCGCGGGAGGGTTCTCGCGATTGGCGGAGCGTGGTCGCGGACCTCGTTCGAGACTTGGCCGAGGCGGCGGAAGTTTGGGAGGACGGGCGCAGCGAAGCGGCGGCGTTGGTCGCGGGATCTCTCGACCTCCCGGTCCAGTGCACGATGTCGCTGCACGTCCGTTCGCGAGCGTGGTCGACGCGGGGCGGGGAGGCTGCGAGCGAGTGCGTCTCGAGTGCGGCGCTGCGGATCGAGGTCGGGGAAGGCGCGCGACGCATCGTGAACTCCAGGCTCTTCGAGACGACCGAAGGACCGTCGGCGGCCACAGCCTGGGCGGCATCCCTGGCACCTCGCGTGAGACAGAGGATCGACGATCAGCGCCGCGCATCCCGCCAACGCAGGCGGCCGGGGAGGTGGAGCGGCCCTGTGGTCTTCGCGCCTGACGCTGCTGCCCTACTCGCTCACGAGTTCGGCCACGCCGCGCTCGAGGCGGCGAACGCTCCCGGCCGGCGAGCCGCGCGCGAAGCGCGGCCGGCCGAAGGACCAAGCGTCGTCGACGATCCACGGGTCGCGCCCTGGCCCGCCGGATTCACCGTCGATGATGAAGGTCGTCCGGCCCGAGCCGTCACTCTCTGGGATGCCGCAGGCCGGACGGATGTCGAACCGGGCGACCTCGCCCGACGCCGTGGAGCGTTCGGGCAGCCCGCAATCCCATCGCTCTCGGCGACGTGGCTCGCGGTAAGTGGGTCGAGATCGGCCCACGCTGTTGCGCCCGACGGAGTCCCCGTGGTCTTCGACCTCCAACGGGCCCGATTCGACCCCGTATCCCAGCGAATTCTCGCGTCCGCCAGTACGGTCGGCCGCTTCGAGTCGGGCGTTCCTGTCCCCGCGTGGAGCAGCGCCACCCTCGTCATCGACCCTGACGAGGCCTGGGCGGGGGTCTTCGCAACCGACCCCGCTTCCCCGGTCACCCGTGACCTGGCCCGCTGCTCCCGCCTCGGATCCCTGGTCGCAGTCATGGTCGGCGCGCCGACGATTGGCCTGGACCCTGTCCATGTCGACTTCGGGGAACCCGCGCCGTGCAGCCGATGACACGAAGCGAACAAAATGACAAAGGCGGCTCCTTCCGTCAGGGACCCGACGGCGAGTGCGCTCGACATCCGCCCTCCGGGCGCTTCCCCTCCGCGAGTCCGGCGAGGGGTGAGAGCCGCGGAAAACGGTCGGCCTTGCGGGCCGTGCTCGTTTCGGCTCGAACGCGGCACGACCTCTCCGTCGTGGAAGCTGGCGGACTTGGTGAGGCCCCTGTGCAGGCCTTCCCGGAGGAGATCGAGCCGACCGGCCACCCGCGAGTCCCCGCGTCGAAGGCGCTCCTGCGGCTCGCGAACCGCCTGCGCGCCTCGCTCGAGGGAGGCCTTCCGGCCATCGTGGGTCCCGTCTCCGTTCGGGTGACCTGCGCTCGCATCGTGGAGGCGGACGCCAGCGGGGCCCGAGCCTCCCGGCGCAAGATCTTCGCGGCGGAAGCTCACGTCGGCGGGAGGGAGGGACTTCCCGTGTGGACGCGGACGGTTCGGCTCGAGACGCTGGAAGACGAGTGGCCCGCAGGCTGGATCGACGCCGCAGCTCGCGTTCTCGCCTTTCAGGTGCTCCCTGCCGGCGGCGCACTGGCGTACGAAGCCGAGCGCGTCGCGATCGATGCGTTCGCCGCTGCTGACATCCTGCGCCTCTCTGTCGGCCGCTGGCTTCGCGAAGGCAAGACCGGCGATCGTGTCGCTTGCCCCGCGATCTCCATCGTCGACCCTGGTCCATGGTCGGCGGGATCTCGCCGGGTGTCGGACGCGTCGGGAGATGCGGCCCGGGGCGGCGCGCTCGTGACCGACGGGATCCTTTGCGAGGCGCCCGCTGGTCGCGGGCACCGCGTGCGTGCGTCCTGGCGCGAGCCCATCAGGGACGGAGTGCATGCGATCCGCGTGCTCGCGCCCGATCAGGACGCGCCCGAAGCGCTGGCGTGGCTGACCACCGTCATTCCCGTCGGACCTGCTCAGCTCATCGGATACGGCATCCGTACCAGGGCGGGCACTCCGATCGACCGTTGGGGACCCGAGCCGCTGCCGGCCCCCGCGTGGTGGTGCGAGAACGTCGGCGCGGCCCTCGGGCCGCCCCTCCCAGACCTGACGGGCGTTCCCGTGACGTCCCCCGCCCTTCTGCTTGCGCCTGTCTCTCCGCGGCGACCACATTGACCTCGGACCCGCCGCCACCCCAGAGGCGCCCGCGGCAGGTCAAGGAGCGGCGATGCGGTCCCGATCTTCCTTCGGTCTTCTGGTCCTGATCGTCGCGCTCGTGGTCGTGGCCCTCTTGGCCGCCCGAGCTTTCCGAGCGGTCGCGCCCACGGCGGTCGAAGCCGTCAGCGGGCCAACCGCCGGCCCCGACACGAGGATTCCCAGCGACGGCGCGGCGGCGGATGGCGACGGCACGACCATCTCGCTGCACGAGATGGACGCCGCGACGAGCGCTCACGCATCGGATCTCGAGGACGCGCTCGCCTCGGCCCAGTAGGCGCGCTCTGCCCCCACCCTGGAACTCCCCGCTCGCGGCGATTCGCGGTTGGCCGCGCAGTTGGGTTTCGCGCATGCTGCCGCCTGTGAGCGAAGCACTTCTGGAAGTCCGCCGGGCCCACGTTCGCCTCGCCGGGCGCGCGGTGCTCAGCGGCATCGACTTGGCGATCACGGGCGGTGAAATGCTCGCGATCGCGGGTCCCAACGGCGCGGGCAAGACGACGCTGCTGCGCGCGATCACCGGGGTCGTCGCACTCGCTTCCGGATCGGTCGAGGTGCGCGGCCGCGCCCTCGCTTCGCTCTCGCGGCGTGCGATCGCGCGGGACATCGCGTACTTGCCGCAGGAAACATGGACGGAGTTCGGGCTCCTCGTGCGCGACGTCGTTGCCCTCGGACGCTACGCGCACCGCGGCGCCTTCGGAGCATTGCGCGTCGACGACGCACGCGCCATTCGCGATGCGATGGAGCAGGCGGACGTCGCGCATCTCGAAGGGCGGCTCATCCCCGAGCTCTCGGGGGGCGAGCGGCGGCGCGTCATGCTGGCGAGAGCGCTCGCGCAAGGAGCTCGCGTGCTCGTCCTCGATGAACCCACGACCGCGCTGGACATCGGGCACGCATGCGCGACGATGGACTTGCTCGCGCGCATGGCCGCGGAAGGTCGAGCGGTGCTCTTCACGGTGCACGATCTGACGCTCGCCCTGCGCGGTACGACGCGGGCAGCGCTTCTCGTCGACGGCCGCATCGTCGCCGACGGTGATCCCGCGACGGTGCTCACGGGATCGGCGGCGCGCGATGCGTTCCGCGTTCCGTTGACGAGAGTGGGCCCGCCCGACGCGATCGTTCCCGCGAGCTAGCCCGGCCGCTTCGTCACGTCGATGCGGGGAATACCGCGTCCGCGCGCGGCTCGAGGGCGCGCGCGTGTTTCCAACTCGGCTCTCGAGACTCGTTCAGGCTGCGCGGATCACGAGCAGGGCGAAGCGTCGTCGAAGCCGTCACGCGGATCGGGATGCGCGGATCCCGAGCCCCAGCTTCCGTCGCCGCGCGGGCCTTGCGCGCGCACGAGCACATAGAGCGCGCGACCCGGGAGCGGTGTCTCGGCGATCGCGACGCTGGTCGAGCCCGCGTTGTCGGCGGCGCAGGTCGCGAGCGTCCACGGCGCCGGCGAGCGCAAGTCGGAGACGTCGCCCGTGAGCACGTCGTACGCGATTCCGACTCCGAGACGCGGAGACTGGCTCTCGAAGCTGAAGGTCTCGCCGTCGGCGAGGAATCTCGCGTTGCGCACGATGTCGTAGCGATACGCAGGTTCGAGTTCGAGGTAGGCGTCTTCCTCTCCGGTGCCTGTACGCAAGTCGCTCCAGAGCGGCGCGATGATCCCGCCCTGCGCCGCGATGGCGGCGTAGTCGCCGAGGAAGTTCGTCAAGCTGCCGTTCGACGCGCGATCGCTGACGCGAAGATTGCGATCGAATCCGAGCCCGCCGTCGCGTGACGTCGCGACATAGATATGGAATTGCCGTTGCGCGGAATCGTGGCGCTGGTCGTGCCACATCACGTGGACGTCGCCCGCTTCGTCGACCGCGAGCCACGGAAAGTACTGCTCGCGTCCGTTGCCCTGCGGATCGTCGTTGACGCGGATCGGCTCGGACCAAGTGGTGCCGCCGTTGGTGCTGCGCATGAAGAGAATGTCCGCGTCGCCGAAGCGGCGGTCGGCCCACACCACGTAGACGTTTCCCGCGTAGGGACAGCTCGAGTTGTCGACGCCGGCGGAAGGGAAGGAATTGCGACGGAAATAAGGCGAGTCGC
>CAZPJJ010000007.1:0-31539 GCA_964586535.1 uncultured Acidobacteriota bacterium
GAAGTGCGGGCGGCGTAAAGTGAAGCTTCAGCCGCAGGCCAGGAGGGGGCCCTCTCTCAGTTCCCATGCCGCGTAGGCAGAGCGGCGTTGAACCCGAGATGCCGTGCACAGCGAGGGTGCACAGCAACCTGCCGGAGTCTGCAAGCCTCGCCCATGCACCCGACAGCGAGAGGGTTCCCTGCGGACCTGTGGAGAAGTCAGCTTCCCAAGTCCGACCGTACCGGGTATGATGACTGGGCTAATCGCCTTACACTGTTCGGATTCCGAACAGCGTGCCACCTTCCCCACATGCTCACCCCAGTCACCGCGCTCAACCTGCGCAACGCACTCGGTACGTATCTCGACCGGACCCGCCTTGCCGGCGAGTCGTTTGTCGTAACCCGTAACGGCCGCCGCATCGCGGTGCTCATCAGCGCCGAGGAGTACGAGACACTTCTCCGGAAGCTCGAGGAGCTTTCGGCGGGAAGCCTTCCGGTCATCGAGGTGCCGCACTCGCGGCATCCCAAAGAGCCGTCAACGAAGCCATAGCCATGGAGACCATCGCGCTCGCGAATCTGAAAGGCGGCGTCGGCAAGACGACGATCACCAACAACCTCGGCGGAGTCCTCTCGCGCCGGGGCAAGCGCGTGCTCCTGGTCGACATGGACCACCAGGCGAACCTGTCCTCGATCTACATCCCCGGGCTCATGGGCCAGGAAGAGGACAACGGCCTGACGAAGTCGCTGTTCCAGGGTGCGCCCCTCGGGGACCTGATCCGGCCGACCGCGATCGAGAACGTCTCCATCGTGCCCTCGGACCTCGACCTCAACCTGCTCGATTCCAGGTTCAGCAACGACCTCGACGCCCACTTCCTGCTCGCGGACGCGCTCGCGACCGTGGAGCAGGACTTCGACTACTGCCTCATCGACTGCCCGCCGCACCTCGGCATGGCGGTGCAGATGGCGCTCGTGGCCGCGAACGCCTACATCGTTCCCCTGACCGCCGACTACTGGAGCTATCGCGGCTCGCAGCGCATTCGGGACGCCGCACGCAAGACCCAGGCGCGGGCGAACAAGGGGTTGACGTTCCGCGGCTACGTCCTCAGCCGCGTCCAGGCCCGCAACCGCTTCACGCACCAGATGACGACGTTCTTCCGCGAGAACTTCGGGGACGAGCTCAAGGGCCCCGCGATTCGCGAGAGCATCAAGTACCGCGAGGCCTCGGCGTCGAGCCTGCCGATCACGCACTACCTGCCGGCGTCCGCGTGGTCCGACGACTTCGTGAACCTCGCCAACAACCTCAACCTATGAAGAAACCCGACTTTACATCGCAGCTGCGGGCCGCCGCCGAACAGCCGGCGCCGGCGAGCAAGAGCGACCTGTGGACCTCCGCGGCACCAGGGGCCGTCGTGCAGCGCGACATCACGCGGCCCCTTGCAGGAGCCGCCCGCGAGATCAACCTGGACGCCATCCGGCCCGACGCCGCGCAGCCACGGAAGACCATGTCCGAGGAGTCGCTCGACGAGCTTGCACAGAGCATCCGAGACGTCGGCGTCATCCAACCCGTGACCGTCGCCTGGAGCGAGTCTCTCGGGGCCTACGTCCTCATCACCGGGCACCGTCGGTACCAAGCAGCCGTGCGCGCCAGCCTCCAGACCATTCCCGCGATCATCAGGCCGGCCACTCCGGACGCCGAGCGCCGCCTCGTCGAGCAGCTCGCCGAGAACCTCCACCGAGAGAACATCCCGCCGATCGAAGAGGCCCAGGCCATCAAGGCCATGATGGACGTCGGCGACCTCACCCAACGTCAGGCGGCACGGAAGCTCAACAAGCCCCTCACCTACGTGAACGAGTCCCTCTCGCTCCTGAAGCTCGCTCCTGAAGTTCTGCGCGCCGCCGAGGGACGGCAGCTTCCCAAGCACGCCCTCATCGAGATCGCCCGGGCGAAGACGCCGGAAGAACAAGCCGAGGCTCTCGACGCTGCCCTGAACGCGAAGCACTCCTACCGCGCGGTCGTCGAGCGCCGGGCCACGAAGTCCGCGTCCGGCCACAGCCACGCGTCGCGACGATTCAAGCGGCGTTACGAACTCCAAGAACTTCACGCTGCGATCACGGTCGCCTTCGACCGTGTTCCCGAAAAGGTCGATCGGGACGCTGTTATCGCCGCGCTTCGCCGTCTTGCGGATACCCTCGAACGCGAGGGCGACGCGTCATCCTCGTGAACCGATGTTCGGATTCCGAACAGCCTTCTGCCGATGTGGAGCTTATGCACCCGCGATGTGGAGCCTATACACCCGAATGTGGAGACTGTGCACCCTCGACGTGGAGCTTGTGCACCAGAATGTGGAGCTTATGCAGCGTCCGGCCGCAGGCGCGCGCGTTTCGGTCAATGTTGACGGCCTCTTCCGCAGTGGTCGCGTTTCCGCTAAAGTTACTAGTACTCTTTTCTAGTATTTCTAAAGACGCTTGTTGACCCCATGCAGACGACGGTTACGACGACGAGGCAGACCGGGCCGTTACGAGACGAGCTCGCTTCGACGTGGGAAGAGATCGGTCTTGCCGAGTTTCCGATCGTAACGACGTCCCTGAAGCGCCCGCCGTTCGACTCCATCGAGTTCGTCGAGCGGCTGCCCGACAACGCTCAGGGCCAGCCCGTGCAGCGCGTGTGGAAGATGGTCGGCTCCAAGGAGTACGGCCTGCCTCGGCTGCCGGACCTGGACATCTTCGTCGCGATCCTGAAACTCCTCGAGCGCCACCGGCACGAGAAGAAACTCGTCGCCTGCACCGCCAACGAGATTTGCGAGATCGCCGGCATCGGCCGCGGCGGGCAGACCTACGACCGCATCCGCGGCGCCCTCATCCGGTTCCAGACCACGAGCTATGTCGCCCAGAATCACTTCACCGACCCGAAGACCGGCGATCGCGTGATCTCCGAGGGCTGGGACATCGTCACCGACCATCGCATCGTGGCCGACCGTGGGCGCGAGATCCGCGAGGACGGATTGCCCGCGTCGTACATCGCGGTCAGCAGCCAGTTCCTGAACCGCCTCAAGAACGGCAAGCTCAAGCCCGTGGACCTGACGCTGTGGCGCGAGCTTCCACTCGGGCTGGAGAAGCCGATCTTCCACTACCTCGACAAGAACCTCTACCACAAGAGCCGGCACGAAGTCGGGCTCCGCAAGCTGAGCCAGCGCATCGGACTGACCGGGACGTACAAGGTGTCGCAGCTCAAGCGGCTCTGCGAAAAGCCGCTCGCAACCCTGGTCGCCAAGGAGTTCCTGAGAGGCTTCCGCTTCGAGCCGAGCAAGATGGCCGACGATCCCTGGAAGCTCGTCGTCGTTCCTGGCCCCAGGGCGCGCGGAGTCGCGCGGCACGGTGTTGAACACCAAGACGCCACGAACCAGGCCTCCACGGGCCGCACAACGAGAAATTCGGCCATGCCAGGAGCGCCACGCCGCGATGATCGCGGCCTCATGCGCGAGTACAACGAGTGGCTGGCCCGCGAGACCGACCGCAGGTTCAAGGCGCTTCGCGCCGACGACCGCGACCGACGGGTCGCTGAGGCCCTGGCCGAGCTGCAGAAGGGGAAGCACGGCGAGGTGTTCCGCACCGGTCCTGAGTTCTTTCAGGAGCGCCTCGCCGAGAACCGCGTGCGCCGATCGCTTTCCGACGACCTTCCGTCCTTTGAGGACTGGCGCAAGCGCTTCGAGCCCGGTTCCTTGGGATCGGCTTCAGCCGCGTAGTCCGGACTCGTAGTCCGTGCTCTTTGACAACAACCGCGCCACATCGGCTGGACTGCGGCATCTGCGCGCTACTCACTCCGAGACGCACCGACCAACTTGGTGATCGCCGCACGGATTTCCACGTGCCAGTCGGACTCCGAGGGTGGCTGTGTTGCGTCGTGTCGGAAGAAGAGACCGCTGGGCTCCTCTCCGGCCGGATTCCCAAAGTACGCGATCTGCTTCACCCACGAGGACGGCGCGGGCAGCGTATCCGTCCACTTGGCCCCCTCCGCGAAAAAATAGACCGCATCCCAGATGGGGCGCTCCACGGGTGACCTGGCGAACCACTCGTCAATTCGCTGCTTCAACGGATCGTCGTTCGCGAGAGATCCCAAGAGCTCTCGAAACTGGTCGGGCTTCAGATCCTTCGAGTAGGCGGTCCCGGCAAGGCGACTCGGGTCGTAGTACTGGTGGACCCGCGCGTCCCTGAACATCGTTGCAGCATTTCGAGCCGCGGCTTCGCTGTCCGTCGGAATCATGGGAACCCACACCACGTAGACGCCCAGCTTCGTGTCGGGAAACGCTTCTACGATCTCTTTCTGCACCGCACCGGCGCAGCGGAGGCACCCACTTCACGTAGGAGAGAGCAAAGCAAGTACCCGGGGCCTGTCGGAGTCCGCGTTGAACTGGTCCATCAGGGGCGCCAGCGTTCCCTCGAAAACAGTGATTGCGGCTGTTGCATCGACGCCCGCCGGCGGACTGTCTGATGAAACGTCGTTGCCGACTCGGTATCCGGCGCCCTCGACCGCCCGGACAAGGGACTCTTCCGCCACGGAGTGGCCTGCAACAACCAGCGCTTGACCTTTCTCGTAGTCGACCGACGTGCGCCTTACTCCCGGGACGGCGCCCAGCGCCGATTCGACGTTTGCGGCGCAGCCGCCGCACGTCATTCCTTCGATGGCGAAGGCGACGACCTTTTCATCCGGATTCGGGGCCCGCGACCGCTCTTCGGTGCTCGACGCCGAGACGAGTTGCGACCAGCGCGGGATCGAAACGAATGCAAGCACGACGACCGTGCTGATCCACAGCGTGACAACGCTCGATCTCTTCATGGAAAACCTCCGCGAGGGTCGGCCCTCGCTGCCTGCGGCACAACAACTGTCCGTCGCGTCGACCGAGTCGTCTCCAGGACTCGGCGCCCGTCGGCCTTGAAACCGCGACCAATCCCCCCGAAGTGCCGTGCGGTAGGTGACGATCCAGGCGACGCCAAGGAGCAGGAAGGTTACGGACAGGAGGACGGGGCGGTACCGGCCGAAAGAGACCGAGGTTCCGGCCGCGGACGCCCCGAGAGCCAGGAGGAGGAGCGGCAGCCAGCAGCAGGCCGAGGCGATGACGGCCATCACGGCGGCTCCGCTCGCCAAAAGCCACGTCGTCTTTCCACGGTCGACGGGCGGCGGGGCGTCGCGTGGTGATTGCTTGCGCTGCGCCAGCGCCTGCTTCACCGCTTGGTTCACCGACGCGAGGCAACACACCCCCCTTGGGTTCATCGTGTCGCAGTTGCAAAGGCCGGCGCGGATCTTGCCCTTGATGCGCTCGGGGATGCCCGTCGTCCCATCCCTCCGGATGTCTGCTTCAATGTCTTCACGTGTCCAGTCGAAGCAGTAGCACAGCTGAATCGGTGGCTCTGTCTCCTTGTCCCCGACCCGAATGCGGACGTCGGATCGCACATAGCGAATCTCGTCCGAGAAATAGACGACGTCGCACATCGGCGACGGACAGAAGTGGAACGTTCTGTCCGGGACGATCGGAGCGGGACCTGGCCGGACCAGCGCGCGAACGGTCTTTGTGCCCACCCTGAACGACGGACTCCCGCATACGGGGCAAGCGGACGATGCTACGGTCACGATCGCCTTCTAGGTCTCGCTCGAGACCCGTCGACCTTGGCCCGCGAGTCGGAGCGAGGATCGGGGATTTCAGTCCCCGAGGCGAGGGATTCGATGATGGGGCATCTCGCGATCGGCGCCGCCTCTGTGCAGTCCGCGAGGAGCCGCGATAGCGCGGCTTTCATCGAGTGGAGGTCCCGGAGCTTGCAGTCGATCTCCTCTACCTTTTTTCGGGCGAGCGAGACAACGTCGCCGCAGGTCGCCCTAGGCACTGCGCGAAGCATGAGGAGTTCCCTGATCTCCTTGAGGGAGAAACCGAGAGCTTGGGCGCGCCGGATGAAGCGGACGACGTCGATCGCGTCGGCGGGGTAACGCCGGTAGCCCGATGGCAGTCGAGGGGGCTCTTGCAAGAGTCCCTCTCGCTCATAAAACCGCAGGGTCTCGACGTTGACGCCCGCCCGGATGGCCAGCTCACCGCTTCGAAGTTCTCGCATTGCCTCGACCTTCTTTCCGGGGACATTACAGACTCCGTAGTCTAGTACGGAGTCAAGCTCCGAGCGGCCAGCCGGCTCGATAAGCGGCGCAACGACTTTGACCGGGGCCCGATCGGAGACGATTCGAGCCAGCAGCTTGTGATCACTCCGTGGACGCCGAGCCGCGCAACGTCGCCACGAGCTTCGCGACGAGCTGGCGCGCACGCTCCGGCAGCTCGCCCCAGGCGCTGAGAACGAGATCGAGATCGGGATCGGCGCCGACCGCGGCGTCGGATCTTCCGGGCGAGAGTTGTGCTCCTGTTATGCTCGCGTCGCGTCCGAGGTGCGACTCAGCGGGTCCGGCCGCTGTCCGACCTTCGACACCAGGTCCGACTGCAACTTCTTGCCCCTCTCCGACTTGCGTCCCGCCGTGACCGCAGATCGTCTCGCAGCGTCCGAGTGTTGTAGATGTCGTTTTCGCAGCTGTGGCGGGTTCGATTCCCGCCGCCTCCACCAGTCTTCGCTCTCGGCTGCGCCGAGAGCTACGCCTGGCAAGCCAGCAATCCTGGCGCAGCCGAGAGCGCAGACTCCTCTCGGCGTAGAGAGGTCGATCGGGTCTTTCGCTTCCCAAGAACCGCCAGAATCGCCACAGTGATCACATGGCGGAGTTTCACTACGTCCATGTGTTGGTGAGCGAATCCAGCGGACGACCGTATATCGGCTTGACCAAGGACCTTCACAGGCGCATCGCGGAACACAATGCTGGCCAATATCCAGGCACACGGCCAAGTACCGCCCGTGGAGACTCAGAGTAGCCGTGGCCTTCCCTTGCAGAGCGAGGGCTGCAGACTTCGAGCGCTATCTCAAGACTCACTCCGGTCGCGCCTTCGCCAGCAAGCGCTTCTGACGATCGCGAACGCGAACGGGCTGAACTCGTCCCGAGACGTCGAGCGACCTCGCTCTTGCAAAGGCAGACTCGAAAAGAGAACGGGCACGGTTCTCGTCGAAAGCTGTCGAGCGAGACGAGCGTCTGGCGCGCAGACACCGCAGGGGGAGGGCATCGCGGCGCCCTGGCGATGCAACAGTTGCACGTCCATGAAGACCTCCCCATGAACCATGAGATTTCTCCCTGCCCGTCTCGCTCCGTTCTCCGGGCGGGGAGGAAATTAGTAGGAATCCGCCTCGTTCTTGCCCCGGGGGTGGCCCACTATTCAAAGTCTGCGCAGACATACGTGCGGCCCATCCGGCAGGCATCTGCGGCATTTTCATCTCAGGTTTCACGAATAGACCGGGTTGAGCGGCGATCAACGGCGACGGCTGCCGCCTCTTGATCGGGATTCTCGGGAAGACGATCGCGACCCGGATTTCGAACTGTCGCTTCGCCACGACTCGCGATCTTGTGAGCGCTCCGAGGCACTGCTTCGCGCTTGCCGGTCCTTCTCGAGGCCATCGAGCGTTTTCGCCGATCGCTCGGATCCGGCCTGCTCGGCCCTTCCCTGCGCCTCCTGCTTTCGCTCCGTCGAACCCTCGGGGCGCTCGAGAGACTCCCACTCTCCGTCTTTGTAGGCCGACCATCCGTCTTCGCCGCGCTTGTAGATGTTGCCGTCCTTGCCGGCGTAGAGGTTGTTGTCGGCATCCTTGCCCGCGTAGGCCGTGACCTCGTCCGTTTGCACGACACCGGCCCGACCGCCCTGCGACGTCTCGATTCCCGCGACCGTGCCGCGGGAATCGGAGTAGTGTCCGGTGTGAACCCACTCGTCGCCGCGACTGACCACGCTCTCTCCCCAGCTGGCATAGGGATTCGAGCGCTGGTACGTCGCGCCGTAGGTGTCGGTGCGCGGATTGTAGGCCTGTCCCGCGAAGCCGGATTCGTAGGGGCCCCAGGCCGAGACACCTCGCGCGTAAGTTCCGGTGGTCGGGTTGTAGGCGGCTCCCCAACCGGCGCCTCCATAGGGTCCGTAGACGGCGGCGCCTCGCGCGTACCCGCCGGTGTAGGGGCTGTAGTAAGCAGCCACGCCGTAGCTGTGAGGGTAGGCCCGATATACGGGGTATCCGTAGCGTGGATAGTAGATGTATGGCGGGCAATACCAGCCAGTTCCGTAAACCACACAGCCGAAAGAAACATAGACGCCGGTATAGCCCGACGTGTAGCCGACGACGACCACGTCCGGCGTGGAGTCGTACACGTGGACGTAGGTAACGTGATATTTCGGGCTGATCGGCGGAATTTCGTATATCGCCGCCGCAACCTTGTCACAGACGGTCCATGGACCCTGGGGCGAGCTCGCCACGAACCACACGCCCTGGAAGCAGACGTAGTAGCGGCTACCCACGCGGAAAACATCGAACGAGGTGTTGGCGGCGTAGTAGACGGTCGTGCCATCGATCAGATGGAAATCCGGCTCGCCGTCGTAGCGGACGACGACCGTGACTTCGTCACGCCGTACCTCCGCCTTCTGCGGGATGCTGGCCAGCATCACCGCTTCCTCCGCTTCCGGAGTTCCCGGTACCGACACACGAACGCCGGCCGCCGGGTGGTCGGTAGGGATCGCGGCGAAGCTCCTGGGGAGCTCGCGGCTTGCGGGCGACCACGGGCCCTTCAGGCTCGTCGCTCGGAACCAGCGGCCCGAGACGAGGTAGTAATAGTCACCGCTTGTCGTGCTGCGGAACAGGTCGCTCTCGGTGTTAGTGATCCAGACGAGGTCCGTTCCCGGGATCTTTTCTTCGACGGGCTTTCCCTCGAGCAGGATCAACTCGGCCGGGCGATAACTCACGAAGACTCGCGGCGTCTCGCTCTTCGAGATCCTCCTGCCCGGTATGTGCTCGCGCACGTCCTTGAAACTATCGCTCTTCGGAATCTCCGAGAACGCCTTCGGTAGCTTGCCCGCCGGAGCCCACGGACCGGTCGTGGTGGGTGCTTCGAGCCACGCGTCCTCGTGAAGCAGGTAATGAGTCGACGATTCGGGATGGCGGAACAAATCCCAGTTCGTGTTGACGGCGAACTCGAGCCCTGTCTTTTCCAAGTCGACGTAGAGCGGCTCACCATCGAAGAGGACGAGGATGGCGGGCGTCTGGCTCACCAGGATCGCGGGCGTTTGACCTTGCAGCTCGATGGGCCGTGTGCGGTTCCCCACGGGTAGCGTCGGGGGATCGGGTCGCGGCCTCTCTGCGGCGGGCTCGAAGTACGCAAGCACGTCGTCGAGCGCCAAGTTCAGGGACTTCCGAGACACGTGCGAGGTCCAGGCTTCCGTCAAACGCCTTGCGGTCGCCTCATCCGCGCTCGGGAAACTGACATCGACTACCTTGACGTTGAATACGGTCACGGTTCGCTGCTGAAGGTCGGTCGTGGTGGACGCCTCCATGCGCAGCGCCGCGGGGATGGGGCGGTCGTCGCCGGGCAGCTCGAATTCCGCCGCCATCTGGAAACGGAGAGTCACGTAGAAGTCCCAGCTCTCGATCTGTGGCTGGTAGAGCGTGACGCGCGTGCCGTCCAAGCCCCGGACCTCGCGAGGCCAATCCACGGCGTCCGCAAGCGCTGGGGCGCCTCCAATACATGCGAACGAAACCACGGCCACCCAGAATCGGACGGTGCTATTCACGATCTTTCCTCCGACGGCGCAATCGCAATGTCGCCAACTATTGCCAAGTCATCTCATGTTCAGGCTTCAGCAAACGTCTCTTCAGCATAGCTCTCAGAAAGTTTCCCGTGGAGCGAATTCATCTCTTGGAGCGGCCTCTTTGCACTTCTTTGCGCTTCTTTGCGCTTCGTCACGCGTGATAGCGGCGCTCCGCATCTCGATCATTAGAATGTCGTAAGAATTCGATTCAAGAAAACCGGGAAAAATAGATGGCAGTTGCTTTGCGGCACGTCCGGATTCTGGGCCCGATGGCCCCAGAGCAGAGAGGAGGACCACGGATGATGAAGCACAGGTCGTTTCTGGCGCTCGCCTGCTGGAGTCTCGCCATAGTCTTCGCCACGGCGCAGGGCCCGGCAGATGCCGCAAAGCTCGCCGTGCAGATCTCAGGGAAGCGCGAAGAGAATCGATTGCGCCTACTCGATTACAGCTGGAAGACACGCACCGAGATCAGCATCAAGGGTGAGACCAAGGTTCTGAAGGTCGAACTGGTGCGATTCGACGTGGACGGCCGCATGCAGAAGACCACGCTCAATGAAGAGAAGCCGGGTCAAGGCAAAGAGCGAGGCATTCGTGGTCGTATTCAGAAGCGCAAGGCCGAGGAGAAGAAGGAGTGGTTTGGCGAGCTGAACCGCCTGCTCGAGCAGTACTCGCTTCCCACCACGGGCAAGGTCCTCGACTACTTGGACAAGGCGACTTTCGGACCGGGCGAGCGTCCGGGAACGATACGCATCGAGGGCAAGAACGTCGTGCAGCCCGGCGACCAGTTGACGATGTGGATCGACGCAGAGACGAAGGAGACGAAGTTCACGAAGGTCCGTACCCAACTCGACCGGGACGCCGTCGTGCTGGAAACGAATCACGACACTCTCGAGTCCGGTCTCCGGTACGCGGCGCGTTCCGTCATCACGGTTCCCGCAGAGAGCGTGCGCATGACGGTCGAGAATTTCGACTACACCAAGCAGTGAGGAGTCCTCCGATGAGAGCCCTTAGCCTCTGTTGGTTCGTCGCAGCGGTCGTGCTCGTTTTCGCCATCTCTCCCGCTGTGTCGCAATCCGCCGACTTCTCGTTCGAGATCTACGCCGGACACTACGATCCAGGGCCGGATTTCCTGGAGGACGATGTGACCTTAGGGTTGCGCGTCGGTACCTGGATCAACGATCGAGTGACCCTCCAGGGCACCCTTGGCTTCGTCGAGACGAGCGGGGAATTCCGCGACGGATCGACGCGGGCTCGTATCGATGCCGACATCACGCTGGTCGACGTCTCGCTGGGTTACCTCGTGGGCTCACAGGGGAGACGAGTTCGCGCATTGGTGTACGGCGGCATCGGCGGTAGCTTCGCCAACATCGACGCGACAGCCAGCACCCCGAACGTCGTCACGATCATCGACGGTCTCGACCGGGATTCCTTTACCGTGCACCTCGGGTTTGGGCCGATCTTCGCGATCAACGAGAGGTTGTACCTTCGGCTCGCAGGCGGCTTCCGCTGGTACGAGAACCGTGAGGACGACGAGATCGACCGGGAAATTGCGCTGAGTCTGGGATGGTCATTCCGCAGTCTCTAGCACGAGATGGGCGCGCCCATGTCGAGCTGCCGTGGAGGAGGGCGCGAAAGATGGCCCCGCAGAACTACCGAAGGGTCCGCTCTCAGCGTTGGTTACGCTGGCTGCTCCTCGTCGTCATGATCGGGTTGCCCGGCACCGCAGTCGGTCAGAGCGGGCCTCGAGAAGCGAGGGCTCCGATAAAGCGGGTGGCCGTCGTCCGCGATGGGCCCGCGCCCTTCCTCGACGAGGTCCTGAGCGCCGTACAGGCCGAGCTCCGCGCAGCAGGCCAAGACGTTCAACTCGTCACCGATGCCTCCCTCGACGCAGGCTGGGAAGCGTGGCGCCTGCCGGAGTGCTTCGCCCTCGCGTTCGAGGGTAAGGACACGGACGCCGTGCTGGCGCTCGGTGTCCTGGCCACACGGATCGCGTTCGACCCGGCGCTCGCGCTTCCGAAGCCGGTCGTCGGCGGTTTCGTCGACGACGGCGAGCTCTTCGGAGTGAGCTACGACGAGTTCGGCCGCTCGCCGAAACCGGGACTCAGCTTCGTCGTCTCACGCGGCCGCCTCGCGCGCGAGATCCAGGCCTTTCATGATCTGACAGGCTCGGATCTCATCCGGGTCGCGCTCGACGAAGAACTCTTGCGCGCGCTGCCGGATTTCGAGGATCGGATCGCGGTGCTCGCCCCGGCCGGCACACGGCTCGAAGTCGTGCCCTACCGTGGACCGGCCATGGCGTGGGCGGATCGGCTTCCGGCCGATGCGCCGCTCTACTTGCCGGCCCTCGCAGGGCTCGGTGCCGAGGAACGGCAGGCGCTCTTCGGCGTGCTCGCCCAGCGCGGCGTGGCCGTCTTTTCGGGACTCGGACGTCCCGACGCCGAGGCCGGGGCCTTCGCGGTCCTGGGGCCGGATGTCTTCTCTCGCTTCGTCGAACGGCTCACCGAGACCCTGCGCAAGGTGCTCGAGGGGCAGGATGCCGCAAAGCTCCCGGCTTATCTCCCGCTCGAGGACGCCCTCGTCCTGAGTGGGACGACGGCGAGCGCGCTCGACTACCAGCCCAATCCCAAGCTCTGGATCGATGCGGAGGTCTTGGAGGCAGAAGCCCTCATGCAGGGCGACCCGTTGGATCTCGAGCGCGCCATGCGGCTCGCGCTCCAGAGCAACGCTGATCTCGCCATTGGTCGCAACGAGGTCGAACTCGCCTTGCACCAGCATCGCCGAAGCTGGAGCCTCGTCTATCCGCAGGTGAACGGGAGCGCGAACTGGCAGCGCGTCGACAACGGTGTGCGGGACATGCCGCCCTCGAATGCGACCACAGGCCGGCTCAGTTTGAACCAGGTTCTGTACGACGATCGTGTGGTCACGGGCGTGCGCACGTCGGGCCGGGCTTTCGAAGCTTCCCAGAGTGATTACAACTCGCTCCGTCTCGACGTGATCCAGGCTGCGGGCCAGGCCTACCTCGACTATCTGAGGGTGCTTGCGCTCTCCCAGATCGACATCGCCAACTTGCGCCTCACCGCGAGCAACTTGCGGCTCGCGGAGGAGCGCCAGAAGGTCGGTTACGCTGGACGTGAAGAGGTCTACCGCTGGGCGTCCGAGGAGGCGCGCAGGCGTGCCGTCGTGCTCTCGTCGCAGGCGGGATTGCAGCAGGCCCGGGTGGCGCTCAACCAGGTGCTTGGCCTCGACCAGGCCCGACGGTGGCGGGCGCGCGTCGTCGAGCTCCCGGAGGGGAGCCACGGCTTCCTCGATCCGATCTGGGGGCGCGTGTTCGAGGACCGCGCGCTCGACGAGGCGCTGGCGCGCTTCGTGGCGGATCGCGCGATCGAAGCCTCGCCCAACCTGGGTTCGGTCGAGAGTTCGATCGAAGCGCAGGCTCTCGAGGTGGGCCGCGTGAAGCGGAGCTTCTTTCTCCCCTCGATCCAATCCTCCTTCATCTGGGACACCGACCTCGACTCGGACGACGATACAGGCGCGATATCGCTCATGGAAGACGACAGCTGGGCGGCGACGGTGACCGCGTCGATACCGCTCTTCAAGGGCAAGGACCGCGTCTATGAGCTCCGCGAGGCCCGCTCCAATGTGGCGCTGGCCACGAACACCAAGGTGCGGCTCGCCCAGCTGGTGGAGCTGCGGGCGCGCTCGGCCTTGCACGCACTCCGGGGCTCATATCCGGCCATCGAGCTCCTTCGCTCGGCCTCCCTGAGCTCGATGCGCAACTATGAGATCGTGCGCGACAACTATGCCGCGGGACGAGCTTCGATCATCGATCTGCTCGACGCGCAGAACCAAGCCTTCAGCCTGAAGCAGGAGGCTGTCATCGCGGTTTACGACTATCTCGGCGATCTGCTGGAGTTGCAGCGTTCGATCTCGTTCTTCGAGGCGCTCGAGAGCGTCCAGTCCAGACGTGAACTCGAGATCCGCCTCGAGACTCTCGTTGGCCGGAAGCAGGGGGATTAGCGGATGCGAGGCAGGAAGCTACTCGGCGTCGTCCCCGTGTTGATCGCAGTTGGCCTGGCGGCCCTGCTGGTCGCGATGCGCTCGGGACCGAAGCGTGTCGAGTCGGCCGGCGAGCAGGCGCGGGCCGTGCGGGTCTACACGGTCGAGCGCCTGGACGTCGTGCCGAGAGCGCTGGGCTACGGGGACGTCCAGCCTGCGCGCGTTTGGAACGCGGTGGCCGAGGTGGGCGGCAAGATCACCTATATCAACCCGAAATTCGAGGCAGGCGCCTTGATCAAAGAGGGCGAGGTCCTCGTCGAGATCGACGCGACCGAATACAGGCTCTTGGTCTCGCAGCGCGAAGCGAGTGTGAAAACGACCGCGGCGCAGCTGGCCGAACTCGACGTCGAGGAGGCGAGCCTGCGCAGTCAGCTCGAGATCCAGCGCCGCTCGCTCGAGCTCAGCGAGAACGACTTGAAGCGAAACGTGGATCTCGTCGAACGGGGATCCGTCTCCGAATCGCTCATGGAGCAGGTGGAGCGGGACGTCCTGGCCCAACGCAATCAGCTCAACTCGCTCGAGTCGAGCCTCGCCGCCATGCCCGCGAAGCGGGATCAGCTCGAGTCCCAGCGGGCCCTCAACGAAGCCCAGCTCGAGGACGCTCGCCTCGACCTTGGTAAGACCAGGCTCACGACGCCCTTTGCCTGCCGCATCGCGCAAAAGTACGTCGAGGGCAAGGAATATGTCCCCCCGGGCACGCGGGTCGCGGTCGCCGACAGCATCGATCGCGCCGAGGTGTCCGCCCAGGTGTCGCTCGATCAACTCCATGCGGTGGTCGAACGTGGAGAGGCGGCGAACGAACTCCGAGATCGCGACATCCGAGAGGTGGTGAAGCGTCTTGGGCTGAGCGCCGAGGTGAGGGTGAAGAGCGGTTCACTCGCGCTCAGCTGGCCCGCCGAGGTCGCGCTGCTGAGCCCGGCCATCGACGCACAGACGCGGACGGTCGGCGTCATCGTGGCTGTCGATGAGCCCTATGCCCAGGCGCGTCTCGGCGAGCGTCCGGCTCTCGTCAAAGGCATGTTCTGCGAGGTGGAACTCCGCGGGCGGGCCCGGCCCGGACTTGTCATCCCGCGCACGGCCCTCCATGAGGACCGCGTCTACGTGGTGAACGCGGAGAATCGCCTCGAGAGTCGCCTCGTGACGGTCGAGTACGCGCAGCGCAACTTCGTCGTCGTGGCCGAAGGTCTCGCCGAAGGTGAGCGCGTGGTGCTGTCCGATCTGCAGCCCGCGATCGACGGCATGCTTCTGGCCCCGGAGCCGGACGACGCAGCCAGAGCTGCGCTCGAGGCAGAGATCCGATGATCCGCTTCTTCGCAGCCCACCCCACCGCGGCCAACCTCTTGATGCTGATCCTGGCTGTCATGGGTCTTTCCGCGCTGCCGTCTTTGCAACGTGCGACCTTCCCGAAGTTCCAGTCAGAAGTGGTCGAGGTGCGGGTCGTCTATCCCGGCGCCAGCGCTGCGGACGTCGAGGAGGCCATTTGCAGGCGTATCGAGGACAGCCTGGACGGTCTGGGGGACCGCGACGAGATGGTGTCGGAGGCGCGTGAGGGGATCTGCTCCGTGCGCGTGAAGATGGTCGAGGGAGGTGACCTCCAGGCCTTCATGGACGATATCAAGAGCGAGGTCGACGCGATCACGGAATTCCCCGACCAGGCGGAAAGCCCAATCGTCGAGCAGCTCGGGCAGAACGACCAGGTCATCTCGGTCGCGGTCACGGGCGAGATGTCCCCGCCCGAGCTCAAGGCCTACGCGAACGACCTGAAGGAGCGGTTGCAGAGGGTGCCGGAAGTCTCGCAGGTCAACATCTTGGGCTTCAGCGACCGCCAAATCCGGGTCGAGATTCCAGTGACAGCGTTGATGCAGTACGGCCTGAGCGTCTCCGACGTCTCCGGCATGATCTCGCGTCAGAGCGTCGATCTGCCCGCCGGATCCATCGAATCGAACGATCGGGACGTGGTGCTGCGCTTCACGGACGAGCGTCGCTCGACGGAGGAGTTCGAGGACCTCGTGATCGTAGGCTCCAGTGCGGGTGGCGAGATCCGGCTCGGTCAGATCGCGAGCATCCGCGATGTGTTCGAGCTGGACGAGGAACGGATCGTGTTCAACGGCCGTCGCGCGGTCGTGCTGCAGATCCTGAAGACGGAGCAGCAGGACACGCTCCGCGTGTTCGATGCGGTGAAGCGCTTCGTGGACGATGAACGCGCGTCGGCGCCGCCCGGCGTGAGCTTCCATCTCACGCAGGATCTCGCCTCGGTGGTGCGCGAACGCCTCCAGCTCCTGGTCGAAAACGGGGTCGCCGGGCTCGTGCTCGTCTTCATCACGCTCTGGCTCTTCTTCAATACTCGAGTCGCCTTCTGGGTCGTCATGGGGCTGCCCGTGTCGTTCCTGGGAGCCCTCTACTTCCTGCCCGTCATCGACTACACGATCAACATGATCACGATGGTGGGGCTGCTGCTTGCGCTCGGGCTCCTCATGGATGACGCCATCGTCATCGCTGAGAACGTCGCCGCGCACCGCGCGAAGGGCAAGACGGGGCTCGAGGCCGCCGTTGACGGCGTGAAAGAGGTCGGAGTCGGCGTCTTGTCATCGTTTCTGACGACGGTCGCCGTGTTCGGGCCGCTTGCTTTCATCACCGGCAACATCGGCAAGGTGATGCGGGTCATGCCGGTCGTACTCATCCTCGTGCTCTTGGTCAGTCTCATCGAGGCGTTCCTGATCCTGCCCAATCATCTCGGGCACGCCCTCGGCCACTCGAGCGACGCGGCCCCGAGCCGCTTCCGCCGCCGATTCGAGGCGATCTTCGAGAGTGTGCGCGAGAGGGTCGTCGGCCGGATCGTCGACCGGGCCATAGCGTGGCGCTACGTGACTGTCGGTCTCGCCGTCGGCGCCTTTCTCGTATCGATGGCGATGCTGTCGAGCGGCCACCTCAAGTTTCAGTCCTTCCCGGACGTCGATGGCGACACTCTGATGGCGCGCGTGCTGCTGCCCCAGGGCACGCCTCTCGAGCAGACCGAGGGCGTCGTGACGAAGATCACGGAGGGGATCGAGTCCGTGAACGACGCGCTTCAGCCCGAGCAGCCGGGTGGAGAGCGGCTCGTGCGCAACGTGAGCGTCCAGTACAACTTCAACTCGGACTCTGGCGAGGTCGGGCCGCACCTTGCGACGGTGACGGTCGACCTTCTTGGCGCCGAGCAGCGCAACGCCCGGATCGAAGACTTGCTGCACCGCTGGCGAGCCGAGGTCGGGACTCTACCCGACGTGTTGAGCATCAAGTACGGGGAGCCCTCCGTGGGTCCGGCCGGTCTGCCCATCGACATCCGGCTCTACGGCGACGAGCTGGACGAGCTGAAGGCCGCCTCGATCGAAATGCAGAACTGGCTCAAGCTCTACGAGGGTGTGCAGGATGTCTCCGATGACCTGAGGATCGGCAAGCCCGAGGTGCAGGTGCGGCTGCGTGAGGGGGCGACTGGCCTGGGGCTCACGGCCGAGCAGCTCGCCTCGCAGCTCCGTGCCGCGTTCTTCGGTAGCACGGCCGCCGAGCTGCAGGTCGGCGACGAGGCCTACGAGGTGGACGTTCGCCTCGCGCCCACGGACCAGGACAGCCTGGGGGACCTCGAGGCCTTTCGCGTCACCTTGCCCTCCGGGCAGCAGGTCCCGCTCGGTGACGTGGCCCACCTCGAAGAGGGTCGCGGCTACGCCCGCATCGTGCGCGTCGACGGCCGGCGAGCCGTCACGGTTCAGGGCGACGTCGACACGTCCGCGCTCAACACGGCGGAGCTAATAGCCGAACTCAGAGCAGAGCTTGTCCCGTCGCTCGCCGAGCGCTACCCGCAGATCGAGGTCTCGGTCGAAGGGGAGGCCAAAGAGACTGCCACAACCGGCCGCTCGCTCACCCAGGGCCTCCTGATCGGACTCATCGGCGTTTTCGTCCTGCTCTCCTTCCAGTTCAAGAGCTACACCGAACCCTTGACGGTGATGGCCGCGATTCCGATGGCCTTCATCGGCGTGGTTTGGGGCCACCTGCTCATGGGCTTCGACCTCACGATGCCGAGCATGGTCGGTTTCGCGTCGCTTGCCGGGATCGTCGTGAACGACTCGATCCTGCTCGTCGAGTTCATCAAGCTTCGGGAGCGGGAAGGAGCGGCTCCGAACGAGGCTGCGCGCCAAGCAAGCCGAGACCGCTTCCGCGCCATCCTGCTCACCTCGCTCACGACCATCGCCGGTCTCCTGCCGCTCCTCGCCGAACGCAGCATGCAGGCGCAGTTCCTGATCCCACTCACCGCGAGCATCGTGTTCGGGCTGGCGGCCTCGACCGCGCTGGTGCTGGTGGTCGTCCCCTCTCTCTACGCGATCGTCTCGGACTTCAAGGCTTAGCAGCTCAGATCATCGAGCGCTCCACATGCGCTCCCGCACCGCTTCGCGACTTCCTTTTCTGCGTCTCCACGAGCTTCTCGAGTTGCTCTTCGGTCAGGATGTCGTCGAGCTGGACGAGGATCCAATGACTCCTAAAGACGAATGCCAGCAGATTGTCCTAGAAGGAAAAGACACCCAAAGGACCTCGACGAGGCCAAGACCGTCGACACGACGACCGTTTCATGGCGGTCAATCTGCTAAAACCCGCGTGGAGTCACAGTCGCCCCGCCTCTTCTACAGGGGGGTCGGAAAGACACCGTTAGCACGAGGGAGTGAGGTGAAGATGCATGACTGTCGCGCCATCGCGTTTCGTAGCCTGAGTCTGTTCCTCGTGACGATCGCGTTCTCGAGCCCGGGCGTCGAAGCGCACCCGATCTCAGAGGTCTTCGAGCGTGTCAAAGACTCGGTGGTGGTCATCTCGACCACCGAGCGCGATCTCCCGGACGTGCCCGGAGGGCGGGCGACGAGCATCGACGGGCTCGGTTCCGGCGTGCTGATCGACGCGTCGGGGCTCGTTCTCACGGCCGCCCACGTGGTGCAGGTCGCGGAAGAGATCGAGGTCGCCTTGACCAGCGGTGAGGTGATCCGAGCCGAGGTGCAGGGCTCCATTCCCGCGGCGGACCTGGCGCTCCTGCGCTTGGAGCGAGCTCCGAAGGATCCTGTCGCTGCGACGCTCGGAGACTCGGACGAGGTCGGGGTCGGCGATCAGATCTTCATCATCGGTGCACCGCTCGGGGTCAGCCACACGCTCACCGTGGGGCACATCAGTGCTCGACGCGTCTCGGAGGACCTCTTCGGTAGCTTCGTCGCCGCAGAGATGCTCCAGACCGATGCCGCGATCAACGTCGGCAACTCCGGTGGCCCGATGTTCGACATGCAGGGACGCGTGATCGGGATCGTCAGCCACATGATCTCCGACACCGGAAGCTACGCGGGGCTCGGCTTCGTGATGACGTCCAACATGGCCCGCAAACTCTTGCTCGAGCAACGCTCGATCTGGACCGGGGTCGAAGCGCGCCTCGTCTCCGGCCCACTCGCCCGCGCGCTCAACCTCCCACAAGACCTGGGAATCCTCGTGCAGCGCGTCGCCGAAGGCTCTCTGGCCGCCCGCATGGGCCTGCGGGCCGGGACCCTCCGCGCGGAGATCGAAGGCGAGCCAATCGTGCTCGGTGGCGACGTGATCCTTGCCGTTGAAGGGATCCGTCTCACCGAGGTGGGCGCGCCGCTGCGAATTCGGTCGCTTCTGCGCAATCTCTCTCCCGACGCGGAGGTCGACGTGACGGTGCTGCGCGACGGGGAGGAGATCGAACTGACCGCGGTCCAGGCCGATCCTTGAGATCACCGGAGCGAAGCTGCCCTGTCGTCCGCCGCACGGCCCACAATGTCGCTTGGGGTCCATCCAGATTCGCACCACCTGGACCTACGCAGCGAAGGCGGGGGACGGGAGCTGCTCAGCGGTGCAGCGTGATGAGCACCGTCAAGCCGCCTTCTGGACGATTGGTCGCGGAGATGGTGCCGCCGTGCAGGCGGACGCTGCGCGAAGCGATCGCCAGCCCGATGCCCCCGCTGCCCGAGTGAGTACCTCGTGAATCCTCGACGCGGAAGAAGGGATCGAAGAGCTTGTCGAGCGCCTCCGGCGGCACGCCTGGTCCTTGATCGTGAACGCTGATATTCACCGAGGATGGGCTCTCGGTGATCGTCACGTCCACCGTCGTCTGCGGGGCCGTATGCTTGAGCGCGTTGCGAACGACGTTCTCGATCGCACTCTGAATCAGGCCGGCGTCGAGTTCCATCACGCAGCTCGTGGGTGCGCGCAGCCGAATCTGCTTGCCCTCCTCCTGCCCCTCGACGTCCGCGTCATCGACGATGTTCTCGATGAGATCGACCAGGTCCGTGGGCCGACGCTCGACGCGGTTCATCGTCTCCAGTCGGGCGTAGGAAAGGATCTCACCGATGAGTTCGTCGAGACGTTCCAGTTCGCGCTCCATGCGGTCGAGCGGGACGCGCTCGGAGCTCTCCAGGTGCTGCCTCGCGATCGACAGCAACGCCTGTAGACGCGCCAGTGGAGATCGCAACTCGTGCGAAACGTCGCGCATGAGGCGCTGCTGGGATTCGATCAAGGCGTGCACGCGCTCGGTCATGACGTCGAAGTCGCGTGCGAGTTCGGCGATGTCGTCCTTGCGAGAGCCGACGGTGGGCGCCACGCGGACGGAAAGATCTCCCTCGGCCACCTGCTGGCCTGCCACGCGAAGCCGTCGCACGGGAAGCACGACGAATCGCGCAAGCACGATCGACACGGCCGCGCTGACGAGAACGGCGAAGAGACCGAGAAGCGTGCGGGCCCCCGGTTGGGCGAACACGCGGCCCAGAGGGAAGCGGCCGTAAAAGCTCACCACCGTGTAGGGGCCGAGCTCCCCGCGGACGAACTCGAGACGCGGGTCGGTGATCAGCGGAAGGTAGTCTCCCTGGGGAGCGAATTCCCGCACCAAGCGGGCGACGGGGCTTGGCAGCTCGCGGTCGAGGACGTCCTTCCCGTTGGCGTCTATGACGTAGAGCTGCACCACGTGGTCGAGCTCGAAAATGGGCAACGCGCGCACCGCGGCTTCCATCTCTGCCGAGTTCTCGGAGAGGTGAGGTTGCAGCTGCCGCACCACGAGCTCGAGCATCTTCCCGTCGTAGCGTCGGCCCGGGAGTGAATCGTCGGACGTTGGAAGCCAGCGCGTCGCAAAGACGGTGAGCGCCACCGTCGTCGCTACGATCAGCCAAGTCGAGAGAAAGATCCGTAGCGCGAAGCGGCTCATGACACGGTCACATAGAGATACCCGCGCCCGCGTATGGTCTTGATGCGCTGACGGCCATCGGCGAGCGGGCCGAGCTTCTTGCGCAGGTTGCTGATGTGCACGTCGATGCTTCGATCTTGCGGCATCACGCGTCGACCGAGGGCGTGGCGAGCGACGGCGTCCTTGTGGACGACCTGGCCCGCGAGTTCGACGAGCACTTCGAGCACGAGGTACTCCGCGGCCGTCAGCGGCAGCAAGCCGCCGTCGATGTAGACCGAGTGCGATCCGGGTTCCATCCGCAGGTCGCCGACGACGAGTGAAGCCGGCGCCTCGGCCGTCTCATCGGACGGTGAAGATCGGCGGAGCACCGCCCGAATCCTGGCCGAGAGCTCGCGAAGATTGCAAGGCTTCGGAACGTAGTCATCCGCGCCGGACTCGAGCCCCAGGATGCGGTCGACGTCGTCGCCGCGCGCGGTCAGCATGATCACCGGCGTGCGGCACTCCTGACGGATCGCACGCAAGACATCGAAGCCGTTCATCTTGGGGAGGCCGACATCGAGCACGATGATGTCGTGCCTCGCATCGAGGGCCGCGCGGACGCCAGACTGACCGTCGTAGCGGGTCGTGACTTTGTAGCCGTTCTCGTCACGCAGGAACTGCGCGACCAAATGGGCAAACTCCGCGTCGTCATCGACGATGAGAGCGCGGACGGTGTCATCTGCCGGCATGATCATCTCCATCGGGAGCCTCGATTCAGACGACGGAGAAAGCATATATCAGGAACCCATGAGAGAGCCGTCGCCGGACGCGACTGCTCGACGACCGCGCGCGAAGCCGATGTTGTTCGAGGCTGCATGTCCGCGGCACCTCGAACCATCCATGAGGAGGCCCGGCCGAGATCCTCTGGGGATGCATCCAGGACGTCTCGACGCCCTTCCATTCCCTGAGCATCACATCGGGTTAGCGGCCCCGCTTGATGCGCTTCTTCATCTCGGCGCGTTGCTCGTCCTGCATTTTCTGGAACTCGCGCAACTGGTCCCTCGAGAGGATGCCCTCGAGCTGATCGAGCGTCTTCGTTCGCACCTTCTCCATCTCTTTGCGCAGCGCCAGGGCCTCGGACATGCTCAGCTGCTTGCCCTCGCCCGGCTCCGTGTCAGGGTCGATTCCGTAACGCTCCAGTATCGCTCGCTGGGCTTTGCCGCTGGACTCGAGGATCGGCTTGATCTGTTCGACCTGGTCGTCGCTCAGGTCAAGCCGCTTCATGGCCTCGGCGAGAACCTCCTTGGCCTGCGCGCTTCGATCAGCATCGGCGAAGGTCGAGGGGAGCCAGAACGCAACGAAGAGTCCGATCAGGACAGTCATAGTCTTGCTCATTGTGAGATTTCCTCGAGAGACAATTTCGACGTGCCTCAGGGGTGCGATCAGGATGTCCATGTCAGTGCTCCTCCGCGCCAGCTCGGTCGCCACCCGGCAGAAGTCGCACGCTCTCCTTCCCGTCCGCTTGGCCTTCGCGTTCGCTTCAATCGAACGCCTCAAGGCTTTCTCCTGTCGTGCGAGAAGCGACAGGTCGAGATGATAAGGATCGGAAAGCAAAGCAGAGTCAACGACGGTAAAGAAGTGTAAGGATGCTGCCGGGCCCCTGCGCGTTGGACTCGCCGTCACTTCCGGACGGGCCACCTGTTGCAATGAATCAGGGGCTCCCGATCGTATGTGACGAGACTTGCTCGAGCACTTCAGTCGAGCGGCGAACCCATCGAACACTGTCTGCTGGTTCTCTCGGGCTCATCGTCGTGCTGGATCCGGCCCAACGCTAGGGCCTCTCACTGTTTCACCCGACGCCAATTCACACTTCTTGACGTTTGCTCACCCCGCTTTGCACTTCGCTGCCTAGTATCAGCATCGGGAGACCTTCGATAGCCCAGGGCACTCTCGAGACTGACTTGGCTGCGGAGCGAACCGGGGACGGACGACAGCAACCGAGCTCAAGAGGAAACGATACAGCGATGACACGCATGAGATCCTATCCGCTGCTGGCGGTTTTGCTCTCGTCCTCGTTCTCTCTCGGCCTCGCCGGTGGGACGAAGTCCGAGAGTGACACGAAGGCATCGGTTCAGAAACGAGTAGAGGGTCCCCGCGCCGACACGGCGGCCAAGCAGGGCGACGTAACGCGCGAGCCGTCGAGCTCCGGTCCGAGGGGCAACTCGCCCTCCAGTGGCGGCCGCGCGACTGTCGACAGCCAGACCGTAGAGCGAGAATCCGAGCGCGTGGGTTCGAGGGCGGGCAAGAGCACGAAGTCCGGGAAGGGCTCTCGGGAGCGCACGTCCAGGCCATGGACGTCTCGAGGAGGTAGACGATGAAGACTTACCTGATCATCGGTGTCATCGCTCTCTCTGCGGGCACGGGACTTGCGGCGGAATGGAATCCTGAAACGTGCCGGGCGCAGGATGACGGTTCGTCCCGGGGGCCTGGCGACCTCGGTGTTCTGACTACCGACCTGACGACCGCCTCCGGCCAGATCACCGTCCACTATCCATCGATTCTCCCGGGGAACTCGTGCACTTTCTCGCTGATCGTCTGGGGGAATGGCACGAGCGCGAGCGGCGGGAACGAATACCCCGACTACTTCAATCACCTGGCCAGCCATGGATTCGTGGTCGCCGCGCACCACACGAACATGGCCGCTTCAGGCACGCCGCTGCTGGATGCGGCGGCCAGGATGATGGAGGAAAACGAAGATCCATCGAGCATCTTCTATCAGCGAATCGAGCCGAGCTACGGAATGATGGGTAAATCCCAGGGCGCGATTGCCGCTTCGCGTGACGTTCAAGCGACGCCTGATGCCGTGGCCGCCGTGATGATCGCGGGATCGCGCCCAGACGTTACGAAGCCGGGTCTCTGGGCCACGGGGGATGCTGACTTCTTGCGAAGCCAAACCAGGTCAGGGTTCGAGTCGGCGACGAACTGGCGGGTCTACGCGGAAGCCGCCGGTGGCGTCGGCCATCAGGATCTGAACACGAACAGAGGTGTCGTCGAGCTGGCGACTTCCTTCATGCGCTGTTTCCTCCGGGGCGACCAGAACACGTGCGACTACGTCCTCTGCGAGACCTGCCAAACGGAACCCTGGGGCGTCTTCGATTCGAGCGAGCCGAATGCCTCGACGAACTCCGGCGCCGTGCCCGACGGGCACTTCGTTCCGGGGGAGCCGCTCCTGCTGACCTGGGACGGTGCGGAACTTCAACTGAGCTGGAGCAGATCGTGTCTTGCTTCCGATCTCGACTATGCCGTCTACGAAGGAGTTCTCGGCGACTACTCGAGCCATGTCCCCGCCGGCCGGGAGACGTGCACGACGGGTGGTGAAACCTCAACCTCGCTCGTGCCCAATTCCGGAAACCGCTACTACCTCGTGGTCCCACAAGGTCCGGCGGGAGAGGGCTCCTATGGCATGGACAGCGCCGGTTTGCCTCGCCCGAGCAGCGCTCTGGAGTGCCAGCCACGGCTCGAGGGCACCTGCCTGCCTTAGCAACAACCGGTCACTCGGCACAACAAACAAGGGACGCGATCAACGAGTAGGCGATTCGATCCTTGAGAACGCGCCAGCGTCGTGCTGGGGCACGAACGTGGAGCGATGGTACCGAGTCCGAACCATCGGTCCGCGGCGGCGAGCCGGGATTGGGGGTCACCTGTCCGTCGTTGGGGCTTGCCGTTCGACGCGAGCAGCCGGACGCGCTAGGACAGGCGCGTCGCCCGGACGGCTTCAGCGCCTCGAAGGGACGCTCGGCCGTAGGCTGAGACCGACGATCGGCGGGCGGACGTCTGACTGACCGCGGCTCAGTTGTAGTCGCGAAACCTGGTAGCTGTCCCCAGCTTTCGTCAGCCAGTCTCGGACGGCTGCGCCCACCTCGCGCACCAGCCGCGGGTAGTGCCGCTCCAGCGCCGGGGAGAGACGCTCGCCGAAGGTGTGCCCGTCCGCGATCTCCACCGCGATCAGCGTCACGCCCTCCGGCCGAGGCAGCGTCATGCCGACCCGGCGGCCGAGCTCGAGCGCGGTGGCTACGTTGCAGTCGTGCACGCCGGTCAGGTGGCGGGTCGCGTCGAGGTCGCGGGCACCGAGGACGTGCCAGTACCCGACAAACGGGTCCCGCGTGCGGATCGAGTCGATGGCGAGGACCTCGTCGTAGCCCTCCAGCAGCTCCACCAGCTCCAGGCCGCCGACCGCACATTCTTCGATCACGTCGGCGTCTCCGAGCCCGTCCACGAGATGCCGCAGATCCCTCACCAGCCGCACCCCGATAGCGTCGTCCGTCAGGATCGGGTTACCGAGGCCGAGGAGGAGCCGACGCACGCCGACGCCTCCTCATACCCCGCGCCGGAACACGCGGTCCATGCGCCCTTTCTGCACAACCCGCACCTCCAGTGGCATCTGACCCGGCAGGCTGTGCGTGGCGCACGAGAAACACGGGTCGAACGAGCGGAAGGCCATCTCGACCATGTTGAGGATGCCCTGGTCCGGCTCGATGCCCGGCTTGATCACGGCCTGCGCCGCCTTCTTCGTCAACATGTGGATCGCCGCGTTGTTGTTCGTCGTGCCGACGATCAGGTTGGCGCTCGTGCAGATGCCGTTCGCATCGCAGGTGTAGTGGTGCGTGAGCGTTCCCCGCATCGCCTCGACGATGCCGAAGCCTTCGCCGCTGACACGCTCCGGGATCACGCGGAACTCCGGCCCCGTGATCTCCGGATCGTCGCAATAGCGCTGCAGCATTTCGGCGTTCTGGACCATCTCGACGAGGCGCGCCCAGTGCTGCGCGAGCAGCGCGAGACACGGCTTGCCGCCGAGCGTCGCGAACATCTCGTCGTGGGCCTCCTGCGCCTTCGGCGTCGCCATCCGCAGCGCGACGTTGAGCCGGCTCAGCGGCGTCGCGCAGTAGATGCTGCTCTCGGGCCCCTCGACGAAGCCGTTCCAGCCACGTTCTTTCAGGTAAGGGAACTTCAGGTAGCTCCACGGCTCGACGTGCTCGGCGACGTGCTCCGCATACTCCGGCGCCGTGTAGCGGCAGACCTCGTTGCCCTCGCAGTCGATGACGCGCACCTCGCCGTCGTAGAAGTTCGGCGCGCCGAGCTTGTCGACGAGCCCCATCTGCTGAATCGCCAGCGTGTAGGGCCCGTTGAGAATCAGCTCGACGTAGCTCGGGTTTGCCAGCACCACGTCTCGGAAGATCTGCAGCGACTCCTGGGTGAACTCGTCGAGCGCCGCCACCATCGGGCGGATCTCCTCGAGCTCGCCCTTCGAGAGCCCCTTCGACACGCCGCCGGGCAGGCACCACACGACGTGCGTCGCGCGCCCGCCGAGGAGGCGCTGGATCTGCTGCGCCATCGAGCGCGCGCGAATGACCCGCCCGCCGACGTCGAGCCCGACCTTCGCCACGACGCCGAGGATGTTGCGCGTCGCCGGGTCGGTGTCGGGCCCGCAGACGAAGTCCGGCGCCGCGAGCGCGTAGAAGTGCGCGATGTGGGAATGGATGAAGTGCGCGTGGTAGTACATGTCGCGTAGCTTGTGGGCGAGCGGCGCGCACTGGTTGCCGAAGCAGCCGTCGACGCTCTTCGCCGACGCCATGTGATGCGACGCGGGACATACCCCGCAGATCCGCGTCACGATGCGCGGCAGTTCCTCGATGGGTCTCCCCACCACGAAGCGCTCGAACCCGCGCAACTCTGGGATCTGGAAGTAGCAATCGTTCACGGCGCCGTCGTCATCGAGGAAGATCTCGATCTTCCCGTGACCCTCGAGGCGCGTGATCGGATCGATGGCGATCTTCCTGCCCATCAGGAAAGCCTCCTCTCGAGGAGCGACGCGGGCAGCCCGAAGCGGTAGGCCGTACCGACGAGGTCCGGGATGCCGGCGAGGATCCTCTCGATCTCGCGCGGGTCCTTCGAGTCGACCACCGACGCGATCGCGCTGATCAGCTTGGCGCCCTGGTCCACCACGCCGGGAGGTGGCCCGTAGCAGCCGCGGCAGGGCATAGCGCTGTCCGGGCAGCGTACGCCGCAGCCCCCTCGCGTGACCGGCCCCGAGCACACGAGCCCCTGGTCGAGCAGGCAAACGTCCGGATCGGTGAGGATCTCGTGCGGGCGGTGGAACTCGCGGATCTTCTTCTCGTCCTTCTTGCGCGCGCACTCGTCGCACACGGTCCGGTCGGACGCCCCGACGATGCTACCCGGAGGCGGCAGCGTCCCCTGCACCACCGCGAGGAGCACCTTCTGGATCTGCTCCGGCGCCGGGGGGCATCCGGGAATGGTGTAGTCCACGCGCACCGCCTGATCGAGCCGGAACACGCGGTCGAGGAACTCCGGAATTTCGAGCACGTGCCCGTTCATGCGCGTCCGCGGCCGAGGCACGGCGACGTTCGCGGGCTCGATCGATGCGTTGTGCAGGAACGCACGATCGAAGATCTCCTCCCGGCTGGTGAGGTTCGCGAGGCCTGGGATGCCTCCGAGGTGAGCGCAACTCCCGCAGGCGACGAGGATCTTCGACTTCGCTCGCAGGAGCTTGGCGAGGTGGAGGTTTTCGCTGTTGCGCACCGCGCCGTTGAAGAGCGTCAGGTCCAGTTCCCCGTCGGCCATCGCCTCGACGTCCGCGTACTTTCCGTCCGCGGCGATCGGCCACAGCCGGATGTCGCAGTGCTCGGCGACCGTGAGGATGAACTCGTCCGTGTCGAGGACGGCCACGTCGCACCCGCCGCACGCCGCCGCCCAGTAGAGCGCGATCTGGAGCTTCGGCGTTCCCATACTCACCTCCCCGCGGGTGTCGCCGCGACGGCCTCGCGCACCCTGCACGGCCCGAGCGCGCGCACGCGCTCCGTCATGTCGTTCGCGATGTCGGCGAAGCGCTGCCCCTCGCTCGCGCTGACCCACTCAAGCCGGAAGCGCTCCTTCTCGATGCCGAGGTCCTGGAGCAGCCTCGCCATCAGATCCGCGCGCCTCAGCGTCTTGTAGTTGCCCTCGGTGTAGTGGCAGTCCCCCGGGTGGCATCCACAGACCAGCACGCCGTCCGCGCCCCTGCGGAACGCGTCGAGCACGAAGGTGGGGTCGACGCGCGCCGAGCACATCACGCGGACGATGTGGACGTTGGGCGCGTACTTGATCCGGCTCGTCCCTGCCAGATCGGCGCCCGTGTACGAGCACCAGTTGCAGAGAAAGCCGACTATGCGGGGTTCGAAGCGCATTCCAGCACCCCCTCGATCTGGGCGAAGATCTGTTCGTCCGTGAAGTGACGCCCGCGGATCGTCGCCGACGGGCAGCCCGCCACGCACGTGCCGCAAGCTTTGCAGAGCGCGCTGATCACGTGGCTTCGCTGCTTCTCCTCGTCGAACGCGATCGCTGAGTAGGGGCACATCGAGTTGCAGAGCCGGCAGCCGGAGCACCCCTCCTCGTTGACCTCGGCGTAGATCGCGTCGATCTCGATCTTCCCCCGGTGGATCCGCGCCAGCACGCGCGCCGCCGCGGCCCGCGCCTGCGCGACCGAGTCCGGGATGTCCTTCGGCGACTGACACGCGCCCGCGATGAACACGCCGTCCGTTGTCGTCGCCACCGGATCGAGCTTCGGGTGGCTCTCGATGAACCAGCCGTTGCGGTCGCGGCTGATGTTGACGAGATGCGCGACGTGCTCGGCGTCCGCGCGCGGCTCCATGCCGACCATCAGCACGACGAGGTCCGCCGGGACCTCGATCTCCTCGCCGGAGAGCTGCTCGCCGACGGTGATCAAGAGCTCGCACTCGTCCCCGGGCGCGGCGCGCGTGATTCGCGGCGGGCGATTCTTCTCGTACATCAGGAACATCGTCTTGATCTCGGCGGTCCGTCGGTAGAAGTCTTCGCAGCCCTTCCCGAACGCGTGCATGTCGATGTAGAGGTCGTAGACGTGTGTCTTGGGCAGCGCCGCCTTGATCTCGTGCCCGTACTTGAGAGCCGTCATGCAGCAGACGCGCGAGCAGTAGGGGTGGAATTCCTTCGAGCGGCTCCCGACGCAGTGGATCAGCGCCACGCAGCGTGGGGGCTCGCCGTTGGGGGCTCGGACGTCACCCTTGCGCAGCATCGCCTCGAGTTCGAGCGAGGTGATGACGCCGGGCAGCCGGCTGTAGCCGTACGCCTCGACGTACGCGGCGTTGAAGGGCTGGAAGCCCGTACAGACGATGACGCTGCCCACCGGCATCTCGCGCGGCGGGGCGTCGCGGCTCGAGATGCGCGCCGTGAAGTTGCCCACGAATCCCTCGATGCTCTCGAGTTCGCTCTCGAGGTGCGTGACTATGTGCGGGTGGCGCTCGATCCGCGCGATCTTCTCCTCGACGAGGTTGCGCGCGGAATCCATGTAGGGCGCGGTGAGATCGACGCGCGCGATGTTGCCGCCGAGCCGCTGGCTGCGCTCGACGAGATGCACGGGCTGCCCCGCGTCGCCGAGTTCCAGCGCCGCCGTCAACCCCGCGATCCCGCCTCCGAGCACGAGCGTTGCCGCGCACATCGGCTCCTCGCGCTTCTCGAGCGGCATGTGGTGCACGACGCGCCGCACGGCCGCCCGCGTCAGCGACCGAGCCTTGTCCGTCGCGGCCAGGGCGTCGTCGTGCACCCACGAGCACTGCTCGCGTATGTTCGCCATCTCCAGGAAATATGGGTTGAGGCCGGCGTTCTCGAGGGCGCGGCGGAACGTCCGCTCGTGCATCCGCGGCGAGCACGCGGCGACGACGACGCGCTCGAGCTTCAGCTCGCGGATGTCCTGCGTGACCATTTCCTGGCCAGGGTTCGAGCACATGTACTTGTAGGGCCGCGCGACGACGACGCCGTCGAGGCTCTCCATCTCTTGGGCGACGGCCTGCGCGTCCACGGTCCGCGCGATGTTCGTGCCGCACTGGCAGACGTAGACGCCGATTCGTGGGGACGGCATGGCGGATCCCTCCTACGCGGCCTCCGCTGCGCGCGGTGCGGCTCGATGGCGGTCACGTTCCTCGATCGCGTCGGACTCGACCGTCGCGAGGTACATCGCCAGCGGCCGATAGGCGAGGTGCGCCCACTTGCTGAAGGGCACCTCGAGCAGGAGCATCGGGACGACGCCCATCATGTGCACGACGTAGGCGATGTTGGCGGCGGCGGGCGCTCCCGAGCGGTGCAGGATGTGCTGGCCGATCCCGGTCACCGAGACGAGCAGCAGCAAGATCAGGAAGATCCAGTCCGTCTCGTGGGAGTGCTTGTAGTGCGTCTCCGTCTTGAGCAGCCGACCCCGCAGCGCGTAAATCGTCGTGCCGATCAACCCGATCGTCGCGGCGTACCCGAAGGCGTGCACCTCCCAGCGGATCTCCGGGCCCTCCTGCATCAGGCTCAGGAAGAACATGATCAGCACGAGCATCGACGTGTAGCTGAGCATCAGCACGAGGTGGATCGCCCACGGCCTCTTGCGGCCGCACTCGCGGTAGCGCTTCTGGGTCAAGAAGTGCAGCGGCAGCAGGAAGACGTGTTTGACGTAGCTCCACACGCTCGGCCTGAGCTCGTTGCTTCGCCCCAGGACGAACCACCACATCCGGATGCATCCGATGAGCAACAGGGTGCCGAGTGTCCCACCGAGGATCCAGTCGAAGACGTGCACTTGGGCCGCCGGCAGGAAGGCGCTCGGCCCCGCGTAGACGCCGAGATCCCCGCCACCTCGGGTGAAGCCGTAGGCCAGGAAGCCGATGCCCGTCAGGAGAGCCACGACGACGATCGCCGTCAGCTCCGCCCGCCACGACCTGTAGAAGAGCCGTGAGATGCCGGTGAAGTCGTACTGCGACGTCAGCCAGCGTCGCATGCTCATCATCGTCTCGCCGGGCTCGGCCTCGCGCGGGCACTCGTCGGAGCATTCCCCGCAGTAGTAGCAGAGCCACGGCTCCAGGTTCCCGCGGAGCTTGTCCTCCAGGCCGAGTTGGAGGTAGCGCATCGACAGGCGCGGGAAGACGAAGGGCTCGCGGGAGAACGGACACGTCGCCGAACAGTTCCCGCAGTGGTAGCACTTCGAGACGTCCTCGGCGCCGAAGCGCTCGAGTTCATCGATCAGTCGCGGGTTGGCGCGGACTGCCATGGTCCCTCCTCACGCGCCGCGAAGAGCGCGCGGGCCTTCTCCTCGACCCGATCCGCCGTCACGTGCCACGCGCTCCCCTGAATGCGTCCGCTCACGAGCGTCTTCAGCACGCGCGCGGCGACCGCGGACGCCTGCGCCACCGTGTCCGGGATGTCCTTCGGCCCCTGGCACACCCCGGCGACGTGGATGCCCGGCCGCGCCGTGCTCGTCGGATCCGCGTTGTACTCCCGCTCGGAGAACCACCCGTCGCGGTCGCGGCGGATGCCGAGCATCTCGGCGACCTGCGGCGTGTCGTGCGGCGGCTCGAGCCCCACCGCCAGAAGCAACATGTCGATCGGCAGGTCGAGGACACGGCCGCTGACGATGTCTTCGCCGCGCAGGCTCATCCCGCCATTGGTCTCGACGACGCGCGCTGAGCGCCCGCGCACGGTGAAGACTCCCTCGTCCTGAATCCGCTCGAAGAATGCCTCGTAGTCTTTCCCGTAGGCACGCATGTCGATGTAGAACTCGTGGCAGGTGGCG
>CAZPJJ010000008.1:0-31406 GCA_964586535.1 uncultured Acidobacteriota bacterium
CGAGCGGAACGACCGGACGCTCTCCCGCCGAGTACTTCTGCACGAGATCGAGGCGCGATACGGGCACGAAGAGCCTGTCGCCCGCGGCGTACTCGAGGACGAGCAGTTCCTCGCCGGTAGCCGGCCTGCGCTCGAGACCCGCGTAGCGGCCGATGCCGTGATCGACGTGGACGAGCAGATCGCCCGGCTTGAGATCACGCAGGTCGGAGACGAACGCCTCTTCGCGGCGGCGGCGCTTCGGCGGAGCGACCGGCTCCGGGCCGAAGAGATCGGCCTCGGCGAGGATCAGTGCGCCGTCCGTGCCGATCTCGCAGCTCAGGGCGAGCGATCCCGCGGCGATGACGATCTCGCCGGGCTCGGGCGGGGAGGGATCGTCGTCGCTCGCGAGGCGGGCCGGAAGATCCTCGTCGTGGAGAAGCTCCTGCAAACGCTCGCGCCGCCCTTCGCCGCGCGCGAGCAGCACGACAGGGCGCGGAATCGCGAGGGCGGGGCCGATCGTCGTCGCGAGCGTCTCGATTACGGGCGTGCGAATCGCGGGCGGCCTTCCGCGGAGATCGACGAGACGGCGGCCGTCGCCCGCCAGCGGTAGCTCGCTGATCGCGAGCGGCGCGCGCGCGAGCCGCACCGCGATCGAGTCCGGCGACTCGAAGAGCTCGTGCGGCGGGGGCAGCGCGACGACGCTCGGCGATTCCGCGTGCGCCGCGACGCGCTCCTCGAACGCGCGGGCGATCTCGGCGAGAACGGATTCGGGCTCCCAGAGAATGGGCGGTGACGAAAGCAGATCTTCGAGAGCGACGAGATCGTCGCGGAAAAGACGCGGCGCGGCCTCGAAGCCGGCCAACCGATCCGCGAGCGCCCCGCCTTCGCGCTCGTGATCGCGTTCGAGCACGGCTCGCGCGGGCCCGATGAGCGCATCGAGCAGCGCGTCCGCGACGGCCGCGTCGAGCGGTGCCTCGCGGGCCGGCAATATGCGAAATCCGCGCGCGGCTTCGATGGTTCGTTGCGTCGCCGCATCGAAGCGCCGCACCGAATCGACCTCGTCGCCGAAAAGCTCGACGCGCAGCGGATGCGGTTCGTTCGGTGGCCAGACGTCGAAGAGCCCGCCTCGCCGGGCGATCTCGCCGGGCGCGCCGACGACGTCGATGACGCGGTACCCGGCGCGGACGGCCCTCCGCATGACCGCGTCGATGTCGAGGCGCTCGCCCACTTCGATGCGCGACGACCACTCGCGTATCGTCGCCGCGCAGGGCACCGGTACCAGGAGTGCAGGCGCAGAAACGATCGCGACCACAGGGGGGCCGTTGACGAGACGATCGAGAGCGGCGACGCGACGGGTGGCGAGCGAGGCGTGCGCGGCCAAGCCGCGGTAGGGGTCGGCATCGAGGGCGGGAATACGGGCGACGCTGGTTCCCTCGGTGTCGGAGTCGAGCAACGAGAGCAGCTCTTCTTCGAGCTGTCGCGCCGTGCGGTCGTCGGGAACGATGACGAGCTGCGATTCCGCTAGCGGCCGGAGCGCCGTCCCGAGAGCGAGGAGGCGCGGGGCATGGGCCAGCGATGTGGCGCGCGTCGCGGTGCCGGCGGAAGACGCGGCCTCGCGCAGCAGACGCACTTCGGCCTCGGGGAGCAGGTCGCAGATCCACGGCGGCAGGGCCGATCGACTCACGGCCGGCGAGCATGGCCGAGAAGGCCGCCTCGCGCCACGGGGGCCAAGCGAGGAGCCGGCGAGAGTTTGTTGCACAAGAAGGAAGATAGGAATATTCTTTCTTGTGAAAGGACCCCCGATGCTCCAGACAGCCACCCAGGGCGCCCCCCGCGAGGCCCAAGTTCTGTCCCGAGCCGTGATGCGCGCCGCGGCGGAACTCGGGCTCTCCCAGAGCGAACTCGCAAAGGTCCTCGGCGTCAGCGAAGCTTCGGTCTCCCGCTTGGCGCGCGGCCGGCTGATCGATCCCGCGAGCAAAGAGGGCGAGCTCGCACTGCTGCTGATCCGCCTTTTCCGCAGCCTCGATGCGCTCGTCGGCGGCCAAGCCGAGGCCGCTCGCCGCTATCTGCGGGCTCCCAATTCCCACCTCGGCGGCGCGCCCGCCGAGCGCATCCGTACCATCGCGGGGTTGGTCGATGTCGTCGAGTATCTGGACGCGCTGCGCGGCAAGCTCTGACCCTGGCCCCTTCGAGGGCGAGGCCGTGCGCGTCGTCGAGGCGCAGCACGTCGTGGGAACGAGGCGTCTCGTCGACAGCGCCCAAGAGCAGGAACTCCTCGAAGAGATGATCGACCGCGTCAAGCCTCGCGCGCCGGACGACGACCGCCGGCCCCGGCTGCACTACCTGCTCGCCGCACCCTTTCGTTACCCGCCGCTGCGCCACGGGTCGCGCTTCGGCACGCGCGGCGAGCGGGGTATTTTCTATGGATCGCTGCGCACGCGGGCCGCGATGGCGGAAGTCGCCTACTACCGCCTCGTCTTTCTCGAGGGAACGAGCGCCGATCTGCCTCCGCTGCACGTCTCCTTGACGAGCTTCCGCGTGCCGTTGCGCGCGTCGAGCGCCATCGACCTCACGAAGCCGCCTTTCGCCGCACACGAAGAGCGGATTTCCTCACCAGTTTCCTATCTCGAGAGTCAGGCTCTGGGCGCCGAGATGCGCGCCGCCGGCATCCAGGTCTTCATCTATCGGTCGGCCCGCGATCGAGAAGGCGGGCTCAACGTCGGCGTCTTCTCGCCGGGGGCCATTGCCGCCGTCCGACCGCGGCGGCTCGAGACATGGCTCTGCGTGGCGACGCGCGAGACGGTCGAGATCGCGCGCCGGGACTTCTTTCGCGACGAGGTCTTCGCGTTTCCCCGCGAAGACTTCCTCGTCACAGGCGAGCTTCCCGCACCGGCAATCTGATCGTCGTCAGTAGCGCGCGATCACCGAGCGACAGAGTCGTCGCCCGCGATGCGCGCAATGATCGAAGACGTGGACACGCCCGCAACCAGCGGGATGCGTGTGACCTCGCCGCCCCAGGCGACGACCTCCGCGGCGCCGACAATCGCGTCGGAACTCCAGTCCTGCCCCTTCACGAGAACGTCCGGGCGCAGCGCGAGGATCGTCGCGAGCGGCGTTTCGTCGGCAAAAATCACCACTCGATCGACCGCGGTGAGAGCCGCGAGGAGTTCCGCGCGCTCGTGATCCGGCACGATAGGACGCCCCTCGCCCTTGAGTCGCGTCACGGAGGCGTCGCTGTTGATCGCCACGACGAGCGCGTCGCCACAGGCGCGCGCGCCTTCGAGCAACCGCACATGCCCGGCGTGAAGGACGTCGAAACAGCCGTTGGTGAAAACGACGCGCGCGCCGCGGCGCGAGCACTCCTCGCGCCAGGCGCGCGCCTCCTCGATCGACACCGCGCCTTGTGGACGCGGCGCGGTCACCGATCGCCTGCCAGGACCGACTGGCCGACCTTCGCGTCGCGGAAGGCCTCGTAGGTGACGACTTCGCCCGCGAGAATCGCGAAGAAGCGCGGCGCCTTGATGACGTCGCCGTTGAGATCGAAATCGATCTGGCCGGTGACGCCGGGATGACTGATGTTCCAGAGCGCGGCATTGACTTTGTCGCGCAGTTGCGCCGTGTCGATCGCCTTGGCGAGCACGTGCACGGCGTCGTAGGCGTGGGCCGCGTAGTTGTCCGGTAGCTCCGGTCCGCCCTGGGCCGCGAATCTCGCCTTGTACGCGTTGACGAACTTCTGCACGGACTCGCTCTTGTCGTTGGGATCGAACGAACTCTGCGGGAAGACGAGGCCCTCGGCCGCCGTTCCCACGGCATTCGCGATCTCGCGCGTCGTCGCCGAAGTCGCGAGGCGCGCCTTGGTGCTGCCCACCTCGGCGAGGGCCTTCAGCAGGACGGCCGTATCGGATTGATAGGCCGCGATGTAGATCGCCTGTGCCTTCGACGCATCGGCGCGGCGAGCGATCTCGAGCGCCTGCGCCTCGGAGATGCCCGAGGAGAAGTTCTCGCGGAAGACGACCGAGCGAGTCGCCGCTTCGAACTTCTGCACGAAGACATCGGAGATGCCGACGCCGAAAATGTCGTCGGCATGAACGACCGCCACCGCCGAGAGCGCGAGTTGACGGCAGAACTCGGCCATCGCCTGTCCTTCGACAACGTCGCTCGGGTAGTTGCGGAAGAAATACTCGCCGCCGTCCTTGGTGAGCTGGGGCGCCGAGGCGGCGGGGCTGAGGATGATCGTCTTGGTCTCGGTAGCGACGGGGACGAGCGCGAGCGCGACCGACGACGACACCGGTCCGATGAGCGCGAACGCGCCCTGGGCCTCGATGAGGTCGCGGGCGGCGACGACGGCGGTGTCGGCACGCGTTCCGGTATCGCGGAACTCGACAACGAGCATGCGACCGCCGAGCACGCCGCCGGCGGCATTCACTTCTTCGACCGCCAACTCGACGCCGTTTCTGATGCCGCGGGCATACGTGGAGGCCACGCCCGTGTCGGGCACCAGGACACCGATCAGGAGCGGAGCGGGTTCGCCACAACCGGCCACGAGGGCTGCGGTAGCGAGGGTCGCGAATGCGAACGAGAAAAGGCCTTTTCGTGAGGAGCGAAGCACGAGATCGCCTCCTTTCGGAGATTCCAATGTTCGGTGGGCGAAGGGGAGAAGATTATTTCACACGGTGCCTGGGGGAGGCCACGAAACGCGGGCGGCGGAGGCGAATCGCTTGACGATCTCCGGACTTTCCGTTATTTACTCTCGTCATGCGCACGGCGAATCACCGCGGCCACTACCATCGTCACCACCCCCAGCGGGCCGGCGATCTGGTTTAGCCGCGCGAATAGCGCACGGCGCCTCGAGAAAGCCGGTCCCGAGCGGGCCGGCTTTTTGCGTCTCTTGACGCGAGGAGCCGACCCGGGGATCGAGCCGGGAGGTTCGATGTCGATCACGAGTACCACGCCCGCCCTTCTGCGCCTCGGGCTCCCCAAGGGCCGCATGCAGGAGGGGATCTTCGCTCTGCTGGCCGATACGGGACTCGCCGTCCAGGTCGAGTCGCGCGGCTACCGCGCCACGCTCCCGCTGCCGGGGGTCGAAGCCAAGATCCTCAAACCCCAGAACATCGTCGAGATGCTCCACGCGGGCTCGCGGGACCTCGGCTTCGCGGGCGCCGACTGGGTCCACGAACTCGACGCCGAGCTCGTCGAGCTGCTCGACACGGGCCTCGATCCCGTGCGGCTCGTCGCTGCGGCTCCCGCGAGCCTGCTCGTCGATGGCAGGCTCCCCGCACGGCCGCTCATCGTCGCGTCGGAGTACGAGCGCCTCACGGCGCGCTGGATCGATCGCGCACGCGTCGATGCGCGCTTCGTACGCTCGTACGGGGCTACGGAGGTCTTCCCGCCGGACGACGCCGACGTCATCGTCGACAACGCCGCCACGGGGGCGACGCTGCGCGCGAACCAGCTCGCGATCGTCGACGAGCTGATGCGCTCGTCGACGCGGCTCTACGCGAATCCCCGCGCGCTGGAGCATCCGGAGCGGCGGGCGGCGGCCGAAGAGCTGGTGCTGCTGCTTCGCTCGGTCCTCGAGGCGCGCCGACGCGTGATGCTCGAGGTCAACGTCAGCCGCGCGGATCTCGAGCGCGTCGTCGCCGTCCTGCCCGCGATGCGCGAGCCGACGATCGCGCCACTCCACGGCGACGAGGGCTTCGCGGTCAAAGCCGCGGTTCCTCGCGAAATCCTGCCTTCGTTGATTCCCAAGATTCGCGAGTGCGGCGGAACCGACATCGTCGTCTTTCAGCCCTCGCAGATCGTCTCGTGAGCGCCGCCGACGCCGCGCGTTTCCGCGGAGCGCGGCTCGCGCCCTCGCCTCATCTCGCGGCGGTGCGGGCGTACCAACCCGCGCGCCCGCTCGCACCCTGCGATCTGCGCCTCGACGGCAACGAGGGCGCCACGCCCCCCGCCAACCTGCTGCGCGAGGCCCTCGCCGGCATCGACGGCATCGCCCGCCGCTATCCCGCGCCGCAGTGCCTGGCCCCGCTCTTCGCGGCGCGCTTCGGCATCGAGCCCGAGCGGGTTCTCGTCACGGCGGGCGCCGACGACGCGCTCGATCGCCTCTGCCGCGCGATGCTCGCGCCCGGCCGCTCGGCCGTCATTCACACGCCGACCTTCGAGATGATCGATCGCTATGTGCTCCTCGCGGGCGGCGACGCGCGGGCCGTGCCATGGACCTCGGGCACGTTCCCGCGCGATGCGATGCGCGAGGCGATCGACGAGACGACTTCGCTCGTCTTCGTCGTCACGCCGAACAACCCCACGGGAGGCTGCGCGCCCGCCGCGGACATCCTCGCGCTCGCCGACGCCGCTCCCCACGCGCTCGTCGTCGCCGATCTCGCCTACATCGAGTTCGCGGACGAGGACCCGACGACGGCACTGCTCGCGCGCCCCAACATCGTAATCACGCGCACGCTCTCGAAGGCCTGGGGCCTCGCCGGGCTGCGAGTCGGCTGCGCGCTCGGAACCGCCGAGGTGATCCGCTGGCTCGCGATCGTAGGGCAGCCCTTCGCCGTGTCGGGTCCCGCCGTCGCTTGCGCCGATCGCTGGCTGCGCGAAGGCGACGCTGCGGTGCGCGCTTTCGTGGCGCGCGTCGCCCTGGAACGATCGGCGATCGCCAAGGTGCTCCACGACGGCGGCGCTACTGTCGAGCCGTCGCAGGCGAACTTCGTGCTCGCGCGCCTCTCGGACCCGGCGTGGCTGCAGGACGGACTCGCGGGCCTCGGAATCGCCATCCGCCGCTGGCCCGCTCGCGAAGGACTCGACGACGCGGTTCGCATCACCTGCCCCGGCAACGAGCACGATCTCACGCGGCTTCTGGGCGGCCTCCGCACTGTGACGCAACCGGAGCTGCTGCTTGCGGACCACCGCGTCCTCGACGAGAGCCCCGAGCCCGTGCGGGCTCTCGCGAAGCGCATCGCCATCGCGCCGCGGGACGGTCTCTCGCGCGAGGCGTGCGCCGCCGCCATTGCGAGCTGCGGCGCCTCTCGCATCTGGCTTCTCGCTTCTTCCGGCGACGACGTCCGCACTGCTCGCGCCCTCGGCGCGGTGCCCATCGCCCTCGCCTCCCCTTCCACCGACGACTCCACGCGCACCGCGCTCCTAGAAGCAGGCGCCGCGCGCGTCATCGAATGCCTCGCCGCACTCGAGGAGATCCTCCCATGACCGAACGCCGCGCCTCGGTCGCGCGCAAGACGCGCGAGACCGCCATCGAAATCGAGATCACTCTGGGCAGCTCCGGGAACGTCGAGGTCGCGACCGGTCTCGGATTCCTCGATCACATGCTGCATCAGCTTGCCTTCCACGGGCGCTTCGACCTGCGCGTGCAGGCGAACGGGGATCTTCACATCGATGATCACCACACCGTAGAGGACATCGGCCTCGCGCTCGGGCAGGCGCTCGACAGCGCCCTCGGTGACCGCACGGGAATCGCGCGCTTCGGCTCGGCGTACGCGCCGCTCGACGAAGCGCTCGCGCGTGCGGTGGTCGATCTCGGTGGACGCTCGCATGCCGAGATCTCCCTCGGCCTGACGCGCGAGCGCCTGGGCGATGTCGCCTGCGAGAATCTCGCGCATTTCATGCGCTCGTTCGCCGGCACGGCGCGCGCGGCGCTACACGTCGACGTGCTGCGCGGCGAGAACGATCACCACCGCGCCGAGGCCGCGTTCAAGGCGCTGGCGCTGGCGCTGCGCGCCGCCGTCGCCCTGGATGGCGCCGCGCTGCCGAGCACGAAGGGTGCGCTGTGAGCGACGCACCTCTCGTGCGCCTCGTGCCGACGGGCATCGCGAACGTCGCCTCGATCACGGCGGGCCTCGAGCGCGCCGGCGCCGATGTCGACTTCGCGCGCGACTCGGCCGAAATCGAGAGCGCCTCACACATCGTCGTCCCAGGCGTGGGCGCTTTCGGCGCGGCGATGGAGCGGCTGCGCGCCAAGGACATGATCGAGCCGCTGCGCGCGCGCCTGCTCGCGGGCAAGCCGACGCTGGCGATCTGCCTCGGCATGCAGCTTCTCTTCGAATCGTCCGAGGAAAGCCCCGGCGTGCGCGGGCTCGGCGTCGTTCCGGGATCCGTCCGGCGCTTCACCGGCGACGTGATCGTGCCGCAGATGGGCTGGAACGAGATCGCCGCGGACGCTTCGTGCGCGTTCCTGCGCGCGGGCGCGGTCTACTTTGCGAACTCGTTCCGGGTCACCGGGGACGGCGCGCCCGCGGGGTACGGAGTGGCGCGCGGCGAGTACGGCGGCTCGTTCGTGGCGGGCTTCGAGCGCGGCGCGGTGCTCGCGTGCCAGTTCCACCCCGAGCTTTCGGGCGTCTACGGGCTCTCGCTCTTGCGGCGCTGGATCCTCGCCGGACTCGACGAGCAGGAGGCGTCATGCTGAGCGTGCGCGTGATTCCTTGCCTTGACGTGCGCGAAGGCCGCGTCGTCAAGGGCATCAAGTTCCAGAACCTCCGCGACAGCGGCGATCCGGCGCTGCTCGCGGGGCTTTACGAGCAGCAGGGCGCGGACGAGATCGTCATGCTCGACGTCTCGGCGACGCCGGAGGAACGCAGGACAGCGGTCGAGACCGTGCGCCGCATTCGCCGCGCGATCGCGCTGCCGCTCACCGTGGGAGGCGGAGTCCGCAGCGAGGACGACGCGCGCGCGCTTCTCGACGCCGGCGCCGACAAGGTCGCGGTGAATACGGCGGCGGTGCAGCGGCCGGCGCTGCTCAGCGACCTTGCGCGGCACTTCGGCCGGCAGTGCGTCGTGCTCGCGATCGACGCGCGCGCGGTCGAAGGTGGAGGCTTCCGCGTCGTCGTGCGTTCGGGCACCGAGACGCTCGTTCTCGACGCCGTCGAGTGGGCCGAGCGCGGCGCGGCGGCGGGCGCGGGCGAGATCCTCCTCACGAGCTGGGATCGCGACGGAACGCACGAGGGCTATGAGCTCGCGCTCTTGCGGCAGGTCACGGCGCGCGTGCGCATCCCCGTCATCGCATCGGGTGGTGCTGCGCACGCGGAGCATCTCGCCGAAGCCGTGAACGCGGGCGCGAGCGCCGTGCTCGCGGCGTCGATCTTCCACGACGGCAAGACGACCGTCGCAGACGTGAAGACCGAACTCGCCGCGCGCGGTGTAAAGGTGCGCCAATGATCGTCCCCTCGATCGATCTCGCGGGCGGCCAGACCGTCCAGCTCGTCGGCGGCGAATCGCTCGCGATCGAGGCCGGCGATCCGCGTCCGCTGCTCGCGCGCTTCGCGCGAGTCGGCGAGGTCGCGGTCATCGATCTCGATGCCGCGCGCGGGACCGGCGACAACCGCGCGCTCGTCGAAACGCTCGTCGCGGAGGGGCCCTGCCGCGTCGGCGGCGGCATCCGCGACGCGGCCACCGCGCGGCGCTGGCTCGACCTCGGGGCGCGGCGCGTGATCCTCGGCACCGCGGCGCGGCCCGACGTGCTGCGCGAGTTGCCGCGAGAGCGCGTGATCGCCGCGCTCGACGCGCGGCACGGCGAGGTCGTCGACCACGGCTGGACGCGCGGCACGGGCAGGACCGTCCTCGAGCGCATCGCCGAGCTGCGCGAGTTCGTCGGCGCGTTTCTCGTCACATTCGTCGAACGCGAGGGACGCATGGTCGGCATCGACCTCGATGCCGTGCGCACGATCGTCGAGGCGGCCAAGCCCGCGCGCGTCATCGCCGCGGGCGGCGTCGCGGCCGCCGAGGAGATCGCCGCGCTGGACGCGCTCGGCGCCGACGCGCAGGTGGGGATGGCGCTCTATACGGGCCGCGTCTCGCTCGCCAGGGCTTTCGCGGCGCCGATCCTCGCGCGAAGCCCCGACGCGCTCTGGCCCACGGTCGTCACCGACGAGCGCGGGCTCGCGCTGGGGCTCGCGTGGTCCAATCTCGAGAGCCTCACCTGCGCGATCGACGAGGGCCGCGGGGTCTACTGGTCGCGGCGGCGAGGGCTCTGGCGGAAGGGCGAGAACTCGGGCGCGACGCAGGAACTGCTCGGCGTCGCGCTCGACTGTGATCGCGACTGCCTGCGATTCGCGGTCCGCCAGCGCGGCGCGGGCTTCTGCCACGAGGGCACGCACGGCTGCTGGGGAGATGCGCGCGGCCTGACGGCGCTCGAGAGCACACTCGCGCAGCGCGTGGCCGATGCACCGGCCGGGTCCTACACGCGGCGCCTGCTCGACGACCCGGCTCTGCTGCGGACCAAGCTGCGCGAGGAGGCGGGCGAACTCGCGGATGCGAGCGAGGCACCGCACGTCGCCGCCGAGGCGGCGGATCTGTTCTACTTCGCGATGGTCGCGCTGGCGCGCGCGGGCGTGCCGCTCGCGGACGTCGAGCGTGAACTCGATCGCCGCGCGCTGCGCCTCTCGCGCCGCGCCGGCGACGCAAAGGAAGGCGAGCGATGAACTTGGTGCTCCTCCCCGATGGTACTCCCGGCGAGGTGACGGCGCGCCGCCGCGAGGCGGTCGACACGGAAACGCTTGCCGCCGCCGCGCGGATCGTGGAGGACGTGAAGCGCGGCGGCTTCGGCGCGCTGCGCGCAATGGCCGAGCGCCACGACAGCCTGAAGAAGGGCGAGCCGCTGATCCACGAGCGCGCGGCGCTCGAGGCTGCGATCGACCGCGTTGCCCCCGAAACGCGCGCGTTGCTCGGGCGGGTCGCCGACCGCATCCGGCGCTTCGCGGCGGCTCAGCGCTCGTGCCTCGACGAACTCGAGATCGAGGTCGCCGAGGGAGCGATGGGTCATCGCGTCGTGCCGCTCGCGCGCGCGGGCTGCTACGCGCCGGGCGGTCGCTACCCCTATCCCTCGTCCGTGCTGATGACCGCCGTCGTCGCGCGCGTCGCGGGCGTCCGAGAGGTGTGGGTCGCGTCACCCAAGCCCAACGACGTGACGCTCGCCGCCGCCGCCATCGCGGGCGCCGACGCGCTCGTCGCGGCGGGAGGAGCGCACGCCGTCGCCGCGTTCGCTTACGGGGCCGGCATGGTGCCGGCCTGCGATGCCGTCGTCGGCCCGGGCAATCGCTGGGTGACGGCGGGCAAGCAGCTCGTTGCGGGCGTCGTGCGCATCGACAGCCTCGCCGGTCCATCGGAGCTGCTCGTCATCGCCGACGCAAGCGCCGACGCCGCGAGCATCGCCGCGGACCTCATCGCGCAGGCCGAGCACGATCCCGACGCCGTGACCGTGCTCCTCACAACGGAAGCCGATCTCGCGCATCGCGTGCGCGTCGAGCTGGCCGCTCAGCTCGCCAACCTGCCAACGGCGGAGACGGCGCGTTCGTCGCTCTCGCGCGGCCGCGCCGTGCGCGTCGCGCACCTCGACGAGGCGATCGAGATCTCGGAGGCGATCGGCCCCGAGCATCTCGAGCTCGTCGTGAGCGATCCCGACGCGATTGCCCCGCGGTTGACGACCTACGGCACGCTCTTCGACGGTCATGGCGCCGCGGAGGTGTTCGGCGACTACGGCGCCGGGCCGAATCACGTCCTGCCCACCGGAGGGACGGCGCGGAACTTCTCCGGACTTTCGGTGCTGAATTTTCTCCGCATGCCGACACACTTGCGGATGCGCAAGGGCTCGCCTCCCGCGGCGATGATCGACGATGCCGCAGCACTCGCGCGGCTGGAAGGCCTCGAAGGGCACGCGCGCGCCGCCGAGCGGAGGCGCGGGAAGCCCTGACCGGAGAACCCGCAACGGGGCTTCGCGGGGACTCCGGGCTAGAATCTTGGCGTCCGGAACGCCCTTCCGGGCCGAACAACAAGAAGGACGCGATGAAGACTCCGCGTTGGCTCGCCTTTTCGCTTCTTCTGGTCGTGTGTGTCGCGGCCGCGCCGGTCCGAGCCCAGTCGTCCGCGGTGGAGCCAGCGGGTGGTGAAACGCCCGCCGCAGCCGACGCCGCGCCCGAGTCGGCAGCGCCGATCCGGCTCGACTACATGGAGACCGTCGAGGTCGACCTGCTGCAACTCAATTTTCTCGCGACGGATCGCGACGGGAAGCCGATCCTGGATCTGACGCCCGACGACCTCGAGGTCAAGATCAACGGCAAGAGGGCGCGCATCGGTTTCCTCGAGCGGAATGCCACGCTCCCGGCGGCGAACGCGCCCGCGACGCAACTCGCTACGGAGCCGGCGCAGCCCGTGCAAGAATCCCCGGCAGCCGGCTCGCCCACGGATCCTCAGGCGCGCCGCTGGATCGTTCTCTTCTTCGACCGCAACACGACGTCGATGAGAACGCGGCACGCCGCCCTCGACGCGGCCACGCGCTGGATCAACGACGGGCTGCGCGAAAACGACCGCGTCGCGATCGCGACCTACGAGCGGAAGCTCAACTTCGTCCAGTCGTTCACCAGCGATCCTTCCGAGATCGCCATGGCTCTTGCGCGCGTCGGGAAGAGCGACGGCGTGACGCCCCCCGACAGGCCGGGCACGATCAAGTCGCTCGTGAACTCGATCGAACACTGCAAGGCGAAAGGTCCGATGATCGGCGTACGCTGCGCCGAGAACTACATCCGCCCCTACGAGAACGACCTCGTGCGCGAGCGCCGCTCGATTCTCTCGTCGCTGACCCTCGTCGTTCGCTCGATGGCGACGATCCCCGATATCAAAACCGTGCTCTTCTTCAGCGACGGCTTCGCGCACAACCCGTCCGCCGACGGCGTGAACGTCGTCGACGCACTCTTGGGTTTCGATGCTCGCACCCGCATGAACCCAAGCTATCGGCCTGAGCACGACCTGGACTACAGAACTCTCGCCGAGGCGGCGAGTCTCGCGAAAACGACGATCTTCACGATTTTCCCAGGCGGCGCGAATGACATGGGAATGATCAGCGCGTCGCAACGCATGATGGTCGATGAGAGGACCGGGACACAGGTCACCGATTATTATGCGCGGAGCGCGCAGAATTTCGAGTACGGCCTCGCCGACGTTGCTCTGCGAACCGGAGGCTTGGCCACGACCCGCGCCAACGCTTTGGGCGCTCTCAATGACATGCTTCACGCTGCGGAGGGGCTTTACACCGTGGGACTCTACACCGCAGGAGTCTCCGCTTACCGCGACTACGACGTGAAAATCGAATCGAAACGCGAGGGCGTACGGCTGTCCGTGAAACGCGAGATCCCTCGCCTCCGGCGCACTACCCCGCTCGCCGGCGCGCTGGAGATCGATCCGGCGGAGTGCACCTCGGATGGGCGCCGTCCGATGTCCTTGAAGGTGACTCTCGACGCTCGGACGCTTCAATTCGTCCGGGCCGAAAAGCAGCGCAACGCCAACTTCGCCGTCTTCGTGATGGTCTACGACGCGGCGGGAAACAAGAAGCTCTACGAGCAGTTCCGTCTGTTGAACGTGGCGGTTCCCGATTCGGACATCGAGGGCGAGGTGAACCCGGCGGTCGCCCCCTCCTTGCAGGAGCGGCTCGTCGTCCCGTGCCGGCCCCTGACGATCGTCGTCAGCGTCTCGGATGCCGAGAGCGGCGCACGGGGGCGCTTCGTCCACGCGATCGAATGATGGCGCGCGGGGATCGTTTCAGCGTCGCCCCGCTCGTTTTCGCCGCCTTGCTGGCTTTTTGCTGGGCGGGTTGCAGCGAGACCGAGGCGCCCGCGCGCCACGTCCTGCTCGTGACGCTCGACACGACTCGCGCGGATCGGCTCGGCAGCTACGGCCGCGCCGATGCGGGAACTGAGTGGCTCGACGGACTCGCCGCCCGCGGCGCGCGCGTGGAGCGCGCCTACACCGTGGCGCCGATCACGCTCCCCGCACACGTGTCGCTGCTCACCGGACGCATCCCGCCGCGCACCGGCATTCACGTCAACGGCCAGCTCGGAATGCCCGCGGAGATAGCGACCATCGCCGACGTGCTAGGGCGCGCAGGGTACTTCACGGCCGCGGCGGTCGGCGGGCATCCGCTCGTGAGGGCGACGCCCGCTTCGCGCGGCTTCCTGGCCTACGACGATGCTTTCGAGGATCGCCGCAACGCGATGGCCCTCGAGCGCGACGCGGGCCTCGTCGTCGACGCGGCGATGCGCCTCGTAGGACAGCGCCAGGGCAAGCCGCTCTTCCTGTGGGCGCATTTCTTCGACCCGCACGATCCTTACGAGCCCCCGCCGCCCTTCCGCGAGCGCTTCGCGAACGATCCCTATCAGGGCGAGATCGCGCGCGTCGATGCCGCGCTCGCCGACCTCGAACGGCGCCTTCGCGCGCAACTGGGCAAGGAAGAGCTGCTCATCGTCGTCGCCGCGGATCACGGCGAGAGCCTCGGCGAACATGGCGAGGACACGCACGGCTTCTTCGTCTACGAGGCAGCGGTACGCATCCCCTTGATCTTTGCGGGTCCGCGGGTACCCGAGGGAGCGGTCGTCGAGGGACCCGTCAGCCTCGTCGACGTCGCGCCGACGCTCTACGCGCTGCTCGACGTGGCGCCGCCCGATGGCATGGACGGCGGCATCATCGAGCTCGCTGCTCCGAGAGCTTCGACGGGCGCAGCCTACATCGAATCGGAGCTCCCGCTGCGGAACTACGGCTGGTCCGAGCTGACGGGCGTCGTCGCGGGGGTAGAGAAGTACATCCACGCGCCCCGCGCCGAGCTCTACGACCTCGCTCGAGATCCCGGCGAGGCGAGCAATCTCCTGCCCCTTGCGGCGGCGCGAGCAGAGGCGTTGCGAGAACAGCGGAACGCGTTCGTCGCCGATCGCGTCGAAGGCGGCGCGGCCACCGCGGATCCCGCGCTCGCGAGTCTCGGGTACGTCCAGTTCTCGGGATCAAGCAGCGATGGCGATTCTCGCCCGGACCCGAAGGACAAGATCGAAACGTACCAGCGCTTCCAACGCGCGTCGCGCGCGCTCGAAGAGGGTCGGCCGGACGAGGCGCTTCCCCTACTCGACGCTCTTCTCGCGGAAGAGCGCACCGACGGACTCCTGTTCAAGCGCGCGCAGGCGCTGCGCATGCTTGGTCGCGTCGATGAGGCCGCATCGCTCGTCGAGACTCTACCCTCCGCTTTCTCCGGCGTCGCGATGGAGCGCGCGCGGATCGCGGTCGTGCAGCAGCGCTGGAGCGTCGCACGGGAAGCGCTCGATCAGCATCTCGCGACGAGCCCACGCGACGCCGAGGCCCTGATGCTGCGCGGTGCCGCGCGCGAGTTCACGGGAGACGTTCGTGGAGCCGAGGACGACTATCGCGCGTCGCTCGGCGCGAATCCCGGATTCGCCGGGGCGTCCTTGAGACTCGCGGCGCTCTACGCCCAGACAGGTCGCGTCGCGACCGCGATCCACGTGCTGGAGACCCATCTCGCGCGCCACCCCGGCGACGAGTTGGCGGCAGGACTGCTGGGAGCGCTTCGAGAGGACGCGGCCGGCCGTTGAGCCCTCGCCTGTCGTCGTTGGCGATTTCACGCTGAGCGCCGATTCGGAAATGACGAGAGCAAAAAGAAGAGGGGCCCCGAAGGGCCCCTCCCGGACGATGGCGTCCTGACGGGCAGGACTTACCAGAGCAGCGCTACGTTGAACTGCCAGTTGCGCGGCGCCTGGAAGTCGCTGAGGGCCCGCGCGAAGCCGAAGAACGAATTGTTCTCGGCGCTGATCACGAGCGGCCTCTGCTCGTTCGTGACGTTGAACATCTCGAAGCGCGCTTCGAAGCGGACGTCACGGGTGAACTGGAAACCGTAGCCCACGTTGAGGTTGAGCGCCCAGTTGGACGGTTCGTTGCGCGAGCCGCGAGGCTCGAGGAAGGTGAAGACGAAGTCGGTCTGATCGTCCCCGACCGGAGTGCTGGATCCGAGAGGAGCCTCTTGGATGTTATTCGCTCCAGGGCCGACGACGACACGGTTACGCGATTGCTGGCGGGCGTACGGGTTACCGGACTCGTACTCGAAAGTCGAGCCGAGCGTCACCGAGTGGCGGGTGCTCTTGAGCGGCACGACGTAGTAACCCTGCACCTTGAAGTTGTGCTCGACGTCCCAGGGCAACAGACCGAAGCGGTTTTCGGTCGTCTGCGGAACGCCCGCGTAGTTGCCGAAGGTGTCGAAGCCGCTGTCGCTCGTGGCGTTACCTTCGGACTCGGAATTCACGTAATTGGCCGAGAGTTCCCAGTTGTTCGAGAAACGCTTGTCGAACTGGAGCTGGAAAGCCTTGTAGGAGCGTTCCGCGGCGTCGTTGTTGCCGATGCGCTGGATCTTGCTGGGAACTCCACCCGGGTATTCGTAGAAGTTGCGGACGGTGACGATCTCCTCCCACGAACGATCGATGTACTTGAACTTCAAGCCCATCGTCGGCGAGAAGCCGAACTCGTAACCGGCGGTGTACTCGTCGATGTACTGGACGTTGATGTCCTCATCGAACTGCGACGTGCCCGGATCCGGACGGACCGATCCGATGAGCGCCCAGTCGGGGATACCAGCGGAAGGGAAGTTCACGTTGAAGTAGACGTCGTAGCTCGACTGGCCGCCGGCCTGGCGGACGAAGGCGCTGAGGGTCGTGAGGTTGATTCCCGCGAGATAGCGCGCAGCGGTTGCCTTGACGACATGACGGCCTTCGCCGGTGATGTCCCAGGCGGCACCAAGACGAGGAGCGAAGTCGGCCTGATCGATGATCTCTTCGCCGATGTCGTTCTCGTTGACGGACTTTTCGTAGCGGACGCCGAGGTTCAGCGAGAGGTTCTCGTTGAGCTGCCAGTCGTCCTGGATGTAGATCGCCGTGTACTCGTTCTTCGGGCCGACCAAGTTACCCGGTGCGAAGTCGTACCAGATGTAGTACACGCGGTTGTTGATGTCGTAAGCGCACGCTTCGCCGCAACCCAACGCGCCGGCCGGATCGCTGAGGAAGCCGCCGATGAAGTAGGCGTCACCCTGGAGAACCGAGGATCCGACGGTCTCCTGCTCCTGATACTCGGCGCCGACTTTCAACGTGTGCGTGCCGAGGCTGGTGTCGAAGAACATCGTCGCCGAGGCTTCCCACTGGTCGCGGAGACGCTCTTCGGGAGACTCGTCGAAGATGTTGGCGTCGTAAATGTGTCCGGAACCGAAGAGGTCCCAGTAGAAGCCGACCTGACCCGTGCCGGAGAGCGGCTGGCCGGGGAAGGGCGGCAGAATCGACGTGAGGGGTGCGATGCCGAAGCCGTTCTCGAAGTGCGACCCCTTGATGTCGGTCACGAAGTTCGACGTCCAGGACGCCGACCAGTTGCCGACCCAGAAGTAACCGCCCTGCGACTGCAGGTCGATGTTCTGCGTGTCGAAAGCGCCGGGACCGAAGAAGAGGGCGCCGTAGTCGCGGCTCGTGTCGGCCGGGTCTTCCGTGTACTGCAGTTGCACGCGGTGCTGGTCGGTCACCTGCCACGTGGCCTTGCCCGTCGAGTAGTCGCCGAGGAAGAAGTTGTTCCAGTTACCGTCGCCGTTCGGGCCGCCCGTTTGGTTACCGAGAGAGGCCGAATTCTGACGGTCGGGGCGGTTGTAAGCGACGAAGAACCACGCGCTGTCTGGAACGATCGGACCGCCGAGCGTGAACTCGACGGTGTGCTGGATCGGATCGTCGTCAGGGCTGTAGGAGTCCGTGGGGGCGACGCCGCCGCGGAAATATTCGGAGATCTTGCCGGCCGAGTAGAGTTCCGTCCAACGGCCCTGGCGGATCTGGTCACGCAGCGAACCCGTGAAGGTGTTGCCGCCCGACTTGGTGATGATGTTGGTGAGGCCGCCCTGGAACTGGCCGTACTCGGCCGAGATTCCCGTGAGCTTGATGTCGACGACTTCGATGGCGTCGTAGTTGATGTTAGCGCCGAAGGTACCCGTCACCGGGTCGCGGAACGACACGCCGTCGATGATCCAGTCGTTCGAGTTGGAAGTACCGCCGAGAATGTTGGCGTTCGCACCGCCGGTGACGCCGGGGGCGAATTGCATGAGGCTCTGGTAGGTACGGCCCACCGGGAGCTTCTCGGTGAATTCCTTGTCGAGCACGACTGCAGACTCGGTCTCGGTCTTCTCGACGACGGGCTTGGCGCTCGTCACCGTGATCTCTTCCGAGATCTCGCCGGCCTTCATCGCCAGGTTGAGCACCGTGATCTGCCCGAGGACGACGTTCGTCTCGACGATGGTGGTCACGTAGCCCGTGAGCTGCATCGTGATGCGATAGTCGCCGGGGGGCAGGTTCGGCGAGAAGAAGTTCCCGTCGGCGTCAGTGACGAGCACTTGGTCGCGAATGAGATTTCGCGAACTGAGCACCAGCGTCACGCCGGGGAGTGGAGAGCCGTCTTCGCCCGTCACCTTGCCGCGCAGACCGCCCGTCAGTTCCGATGCCTGTGCAAACACCGGAACGGACGAGATGCCGCACGCGAGAACGGCGACGAGGAGGGCGGCCGCGATCAGCCTGAACTTGTTCATCTCACGCCTCCTCTGCTGTTATCCGTTTCTCTCACGCGTCCTTGATTCATCGAGTCCATCTCAGAAGCGAACGCGCGTGTTGAGATAGATTCTCTTGATGTTCTGAGCGTCTTCGTCGGGAAGCAGCTCGTCTTCCATACCGGCGCCCGGGTAGATCTGCGAGATGGCCAGCTCGAGCTGGACGTTCTCGCTGAAGGTGTAGCGGGTGCCGAGGCTGAACTCGTCGCCGAGGTTCTTGTTGGTGTTGCCCGGCTCGGTCTGCTCGACCTTCTCGGCCATGAGCGCGAGACCGAACACGTCGAGACCCGGCTTGACCTGCGCGTCGAAGTGGAACGCAACGGACCAGAAGCCGCCCTGGCCGCCGATGTACATGCGGTCGTCGGTCGAATCCTGCATCCAGAATCCGTTCCAGAAATCCGTGTAGCCGTAGCGCGCGTGGAAGTCCTGGAAGGGAGCCGAGAAGGACTCGTTGTCGAGCGTCTCGGGATCGTCACCTGTGTAGTAGGAACCGCGCAGACCCACGTAGGCGGGGTTCCCGCGGCGATCCCAGCGCCAGCCCACCGTCACTTCGGCGGCTTCGGCGGAGATGCCCACGGTATCGCTTCCGTCCCAGGCGAGCGTGCGGCCGTCCTGGAGGGCGGCGTTCACGTTGAGCTGCAGGCCCAGATCCTTCTGAAGGCGGTAGCCGGCGAGCACGGTCCAGCGCTTGTCGGCGTAGCTGAAGGTACCGAACCCGGTGTAGGTGACCGTGTGGTCTTCCCAGCTCATCACCGCGACGTCGACCTTGCCCATCTCTTCGAGGTCGATGACGGCCCAGGCGCCGTAGAGGTCGGCGTCGTCCTGCTCGTCGCCGCCACCCACGAACTCGGGAGCGTCGCGCTCGGCAGCCTTGCCCCAGAACACGGTGAACTCACCGAAGGTGTTGTCGAAGTCGCCGCGGAGACCATCCCACGACGTGCCGCCGTAGAAGTCGAGGTCGCCGAGGAACCACTCGTCGCCGAAGACCATCTTCTGGCGGCCGGCGCGCAGGTTGAAGCCGGTTCCGAAGATCTGCTTGGCTTCGACATAGGCTTCGAAGAGCGCGAAGCTGCTGCGCTCACCACCGTAGAGGTAGCCTTTCTTGTCGTAGAAGTAGTCGTACGGATCGCCGGGGGAAGTCGTGGGACCACCCTTGATCGCGTTGAGGTCATCGCCCCAGGTGCCCAGGTACTGCGAGTTCACGACGACGGTGACGTCCTTCGGGAGCTCCACCTGGAAGCCCAGGTTGACCCGGTACGAGGCGTAGGCAATACGCCACTCCTCGTCCTTCACGACGCGGTTGGTGTTCCCGCTCATGTTGTCGTTCCACTCGGGGCGGAAGCGGACCTCGCCGAACCACTTCCACTCGTACTCGCCCGGCTCGAAGGCGAGAGCGCTGGCCGGAGCGAGCACCAGCAGCGCTGCGACGACAGCCGTCGCGATTGTCCATCGTCTGCTCATCACCATCCTCCTGCGTGCATGAGGGGGCGACCCTTCTCTTCGGAGCTTCCTTGGGCGACGCCGCGCCGCTCGCGTGCCGCTCACCGGAGCCGTCGATGGGGTCGGACCTCCTCCCGTTCAATCAGCCGACAGGTTGGCAGGCGCGCGAACAGGCGCGCCCGGTCAGGTCTAGCAGGGTGCGTGCCATTCACGCACGATTCATAAAACGTTGCGATATAAAGACTTGATGATCAGGGACAGCATCGGGGACTGCCTTAGTGGTTCGGAAATCCGAAGCCGTCCAAGAATTTGGATGCCGTTTGGGGGTGAAAGTGAACCCTTGATGCGAAGAGAGAGTCCGTTAGCCGGCTTTTCCCGACCGCCGGGAGAGGCTCTCCGCCCGCGACCGCGCCTCACGCGCCTGGTCGCCGCGACCGGCGAGTTCGAGGGCGCGCGCATAGAGCCCCCACGCCTGGGGGCTTTCGGGAAGTGCCCGGGTGAGCCGCTCGAGCATCTCCAAGCCGCGGTCGGTCTGGCCCCGATAGAGCGCGAGATTCCCACCGCGCTCGAGGGCGGGCGGGAAATCGGGCACGGTCGCCAGTGCTTCACGGTAATGAGCCTCGGCCTCCTCGAAGCGGCGATTGCTCTCGGCGACGATTGCGAGACCGGTCAGAGCCAGGGCCTTGTCGCGCGGACCGGATTCGGTGCTCGCCCGGACGCGCCCGAAGAGAACCCCCGCTTCATCGATTCGGCGCTCCCGCAGCGAGAGTTGCGCGAGCGCGAGCATCGCGCGGACGTTGTGCGGCTCGAGTGCGAGCGACCGTTCGAGGGCGGCGCGCGCGTTCTTCGTATCGCCGACGGCGAGGGCGGCGTCGCCGAGCGCGGTCCACGCGAGCTTGAACGAGGGGTCGAGTTCGAGCGTGCGCCTCAGGAGCGGAATCGCTTCCTTGGGCGAGCCTTCGCCCATCAGCATCATGGCTTCGCCGAAATGGCCGAGCGGAAAGTCGGGCGCGTCGCGCTGGAGTTCGCGAAGAATCGCGCGCGCAGCGTCCCTTTGCCCCGCGCGTTCGCGAATGAGCGCTTCGTTGTAGCGATTGAGCGGAACTCCCGCCTGCCCTTCGGCCGAGGTGGTCAGCACTTCGGCACCGCCGCCAGCACCGCCGCCCACGTACCCGAGCGCTTGCAGACGCGCGAGCTCGTCGGCCGCGTCGAGATCGGGGGCCTCGCCCGTCTGCCGGTTGCCGCGGGCCTCGTAGTCGTCGGTGGTCGCGATGGGTATCGCGCGCACTGAGTCGTCAAAGGCCTCGTCGATCGGAAAGCCGCGCAACGTGGACGCGAGGGGGATCCCGGTCAGCCGGAGGACCGTGGGCAGGAAGTCGTAGACAGTCGTGTTGCTCAGCGTCACGCCGCGCCGCACGCCGCGCCCCCAGAGCAGGATCGCGCCCTCGTCGCGGTGCCAGGCGGGCGCTTGGTTCGCGTACGTTGCTTCAACCGCGCCCACTGGTCGCAGTTCTTCGGTGCGGAAGCCGTGATCGGAGACGATCACGACGGTCGTCTGCACGGGATCGACGCGGGCGAGGATCTCCGCGAGAACCGTGTCGATGTGCTCGTAGAAGCGATCGAAGGTGCTGCCGAAGCGCGCCTGTCCGGCACGATCGACACCGGGCATGGGGGGCGGCGCGTAGTGCGCGAAGAGATGGCCGACGGAATCGGTGCCCTCGAAATAGACGGCGCTGATCTGCGGCGAGAACTTCTGCTCGAGAAGTGGGAGCAGGCGCCGGTAGAGCTCCGTCGTGCGCAGAGCGCCCAGGAACGCCGCTTCGGTCTTTTCGTCGGGACGCAGCGGAGCGACGCCCGGAGCAGGCGGATCGTAGAAGCGCTCGAGATCGTCCACGCCGATCTCGGCATCGACCTCGGCGCGGACGCGCTGCACGATCTCGAGCGCGCCCTCGGGATAGGCGAGCGATGCGCCTTCGAGCCGCTCCGCATCGCCGGAAACTTGGTGATGGCCGACACGATCGGAAACGAGATAGCCGTCGACGGGCTCCGCGGGCCAGCTCGAGTACCAGCCGATGACGCCGACGGGCACGTCGTGGTCGCTCGCGATGTTCCAGAGCGCGCGGACCCGCCGCTCGTCGGAGCGAACGGGCTCGGTCTTTCCGTCGCGCCGGGTGAGAAATCCGAAAATCCCGTGGTCGAGCGGCGAGCGGCCGGTCGCGATAGTGGTCCAGACGATCGGTGAAAGCAGAGGCGGCTCCGAGAGAAAGACCCCCGTCGCTCCCTCGCGCCGCAGGCGCTCGAACGTGGGCAACCGGCCCTGCGCGCCGAGACGGTCGATGATCTTCCAGTCGAGGCCGTCGAGTCCGATCACGAGCACCCGCGGGCCCTGAGCGGAGCGATGCGCTCCGCTCGCCTGCTCTTTGCCGCCGCAGCCGAGAAGGCCGAGAAGCACGATGGCGAGGGCGAAGAGCGCGACGAGCAGCGGGAGCGGTCTTTTCATGAGCGGAGAAGCCTCGGGTGGGGACACGCTTAGAATGGCGAGCCGTGCGAACACAGCCGTCATGGTATTCCCGGTGAGCGACACGCTCCAAGCGCGGGAAACGCGCGACGGCACCCTGCCGCTCGAACGCGGACTGGTTACGGTCGTCGTGCCCGTCCTCGACGAGGCGGGGACGCTCGAGACGCTGCTCTCGCGGGTGCTCGCGGTCGAGATGCCGAAACAGGTACTGGTGATCGACGGCGGCTCGGCGGACGGCTCCCGCGAGATCCTCGCCGCTTTCGCCGAACGCGGGCTCGTCGAGGCACTCTTCGATCCGCCCGAGCGCGGCAAGGGCGCGGCCATTCGCATGGCGCTCCCGCACGCGCGCGGGCAGGTCACGGTGATTCAGGACGCCGACCTCGAGTATTTCCCGGAAGAGCTCCCTCGCGTTGTCGAGCCGGTTCTCTCGGGGCAGGCCGACTTTTGCTACGGCTCGCGCATCCGCGGCGCGCGGCACAACTGGTGGTCGCCGTTCTACTGGGGCGGGCGCTTCGTGAGCCTCGCGACTTCCCTGCTCTACGGGCGGTGGGTGACGGACGAGCCCACCTGCTACAAGGCGATGCGCACGGACTACCTGCGCGCGATGCCGCTGCGCGGCCGCGGTTTCGAACTCGAACCCGAGCTCACCGCTATGGCCTTTCGCTGGGGGCTGCGTTATCGGGAGGTACCGATCCGCTACTCGCCGCGCTCGCGTGAGGAGGGCAAGAAGATCCGCTACCGCGATGGCATCGTCGCCGTGCTCGAACTGCTGCGCGTGCGCGTCGCGCGCCTCGGACCTCCGCCATGGCAGTCTCGGTGACTCGCTCCGCGACGGGCGCGACGATCGCGCTCGCGGCCGTGCTCGTGATGGGGGCGGCCTTCGGCCTTCACCTGGTCACGGATCCGGACGTGTTCCTCCACGCGGCGGTCGGCAAGTCGATCTGGAGCGACTTCAGGACGCTCGGCGCCGCCTCCTTTCACGACGTGGCGCCCGCGAAGCCATACGTGGCCGACAAGTGGCTCGCGCAACTGGCGAGTGCGGCCGCGGCGAGCGCCGGCGACACGGGCCTGATGGGCTTGCAGATCGCGCTCACGACTCTCGTCGCGGGCGCGTGGTTCTGGATGCTGCGCCGCTTCGACGCCGATCCGTGGATGGCGCTCGCCGCGACGGCGCTCGCGCTCGTCGCCGCGGCTCACCGGCTCGAGCCGCGCCCCGAAACACTGAGCCACGCGTTCCTCGCGATCGTCGCCGGATCCATTGCCGGCCCCGCGCGGCCACGCATTCTCGCTGGAGCGCTGACGGCGATCGCCGTCGTGTGGGTCAACGCGCACGGCTATTTCGTCAATGGGTTTCTCGCCTTGAGCGCGGCATTCGGCGCCGCGCTGCTGGACGCGCCGCCGGCTGCGCTCGCGAAGGGGCGGCTGCGGGCGGCCAGGCACGCGGCGCTCCTGCTCTTGCTCATGATGGCAGCGAGTCTCGTGCATCCGCAGGGCTGGCGTGCGCTCGTCTGGCCCTTCCAGCAGATCGCGGAAGCGCGGGCGAATCCGATCTACGCGGAGGCCATCGGCGAACTCAAGCCCACGTGGGAGCTCCTCGAAGGCGCTTCAGCGTGGCACTTCGCGCTCTTCCCCGCCGCGCTCCTCGCGGGTCTCGCGCTCGCGGCGGCGAAGCGCGGGTTCGCCCTGCGGTCGCTCGCGCATGCCGCCGTCGCGCTGCCGTGGTTGCTCCTCCCTCCCGACACGTCGGCGCTCTGGCCGCACCGCGTGACGTGGGCACTCGCCTCCGCGGCGCTCGTCGAGGTGGTTCCCGCGCTGCGGGAGAAACGAACGTTCGCGGCGCTGCTCTTCGCGGGCTTCGGAGTGCTGGCGATGCCGGCGATCCGCAACGTGGGGCTCATCGCGCCCTTCGCGCTGGCGCTGCTCGCGCCGGCGTGGTCGCAGGCTTGGCGCGAGTTGGCGGCGCACCGGCCGCGGGCGCGAACCATCGTCGTCGTCGCGAGCTTCGCGCTCGTGGCGTCCGCCACCGGCGCGCGGCTTCTCGACCACCTCGCCCCGGGGACTTACCGCGGACCGGGGTGGACGGGCTGGGGAGTCGACGCGCGCGTGTTTCCGGAGGAGAGCGCGGACTTCTTGCTCGCGCAGGCGCTGCCGGCGCCGATCCTGAACGACTTCCAGAGCGGCGGTTACCTGCTCTGGCGCCTCCCGGTGGGAGGGCGCGTTTTCATCGCCGGCAATACCTCGCTCTATCCGATCTCCTTTCTCGAAGAGTACCGCCGCGACATCGTGGGCGTGGATGCATCCCTCGACGCCGTCGTCGCGCGATACGGCGTGAATACGGTGCTCCTGGCGCATGCCGCAATGGAGACGCCTCACCTCGTGGCGCGGCTCGCAGCAAGCCCGCGATTCGCGCTCGTCCACGTCGACGACGCGGCCGCGGTGTGGGTGCGTCGCGACCACCCCGAAGGCGCCCGGGCCATCGCGCGGCTCGGCGAGATCGATGGCGCGCGTCTCGCAGCGCTCGTCTCGGATGCACGCACCGCGGAAGCCGCACCCGCGCTGCCCCTCGCGCGACCGCGGCTCTTCCCGGCCCTCAACGCGAGGATATTCCTCCGCGCCGCCGGGCGTCCGGATCTGGCGCACGAGCTCGGCGAGAAGCTTTGGCCGCATGCGCCGGGAGCGCTACTCGCCGCGTTCTTGGCGGGAACGGCCGAGGAGAGCGGGCGGCTCATCGAGGAGATCCCGCGTCTCGAAACGATCGAGACCGCGAGAGGGGGAACCGCCGAAACGCGGTCGTGGCTCGCGCGTGCGCTCTTCGTGCGCGGGGCGACTGCCCTCGACCGCCTGCTAGCGACCACCGGTGGCGGGCTGCGGGTGGAAACCGGCGCCGTGGAGGCCCTCGACGCGGCGATTGCCGACCTCTCGCGCTCGCGCCGGCTCGCTCCCGGAGAACCGGGGCCGGCACTCGGTCTCGCCCGTGCGCGCGCCGCTTCGGGCGACGACGCGGGTGCGAAGGCACTCGTGCGCGAACTTCTCGATGGGCCGGCAGAAGAAGAGGTCCGCCGCTTCGTCGCGACGGACCCCTGGTTGTCTCGTTTCGTCGATCTCGACGCACGAAGCGAGTAGCTACTTCTTGTTGATGCTCTGCTCGAGGAGCTGGATCGTGTCCTTCATCTCGGCGGCGTCGGGCGCATTGGGCGCGACCTCGACGTACTTCTTGAAGTTTGCGAGAGCGGCGGCCATGTCGCCTTTCTTCATCATCAGGTAGCCCAATTCGCGCTGAGCCTGCGAGAGCGTCGGGTCGATCTCGATCGCCTTGCGGAACGCCAGTTCGGCTTTGTCGAGCTGGTCGCGGTTAGAGTAGTTCGCACCGATGTTGTACCAGGCCGCGGCGCTGGGCTTGGCGACTTCTTCCATCCTCATGAGGTACTGCGAGGCTCGCTCCTCATCGCCCGCGTCGGTCCACAGCGACGCCAACTCGATGTAGGCATTGGCCTCGCCGGGATTCAGATCGAGGACGCGCTCCCATGCGGCGATCGCGCCCTCGCGGTCGCCGATCTCGGTCTTGACGACCGCGATGTTGATCGCGACGGGAACGGCGCCGGGCGAGTTGGCGAGTTCCTTCTCGAACCATTCGATCGATTCCTGCTTCTTGCCGCTCTCGAAGAGCGCGTTGCCGATCTGAGCGGCGACTCCGGGCAACGTCGAGTCGATCTCGTAGGCGCGGCGGAAGAGCGGCTCGGCCTCTTGCGGCTTGCCGAGCCGCAGATCGACGAGGCCCTTCATGTAGAGCGCGCTCGCCGTATCGGGGCTCTCCGCGAGAATCTCGTCGAGCTTGGCGTCCGCTTCGGCGAACTTGCCCTCTTGGAAGAGAGCCGTCGACTCGTTGAGCAGTGCGTTGGCCTTGGCGTCGCCCGCGATCACGAGCATGCCCGCGAAGTAGTCCTTGGTGACCATCGTGACGTTCATCTCGACGGTGAAGGCGGGGCGGGTGTCGAAGTTCGGGCCGGTCTGGTCGGGTCCGATGTCGAACGCTTGCTCGAAGACGACTTGCTTGTCGGGAGCGGTGATCTTGACCTGCATCGAACGCATCAGCAGCCCCTCGGCCTCGACGCGATACCGGTAGTCGCCGAACTCCATGAAAGGTAGGAGATAGCCACCGTCCTTCTTGGTCTTCGCGACCTGCTGGCGCCGGCCCTCGGTGATCGGGTCGGCGATGAACTTCGCGCCCTTGACAGGCGTGCCGTCTTCGAGCGTGACGGTCCCCGTGACCTTGAAGTTCTGCGCGTAGGCGGGAAGGAGGGAAGCTGCGGCAATCGCCACGATGGCGACAATGAGGAGGCGCGGAATGGTACGTGGCATGTTCGATCACTCCCGAGGCTCGCGTGTCCTTGGGCGAGCGCAGACCGTGGGGAACGGCCGTCGCCTAGAATAGACGCTTCGCGACCCGAATCCAAAAAACCGGCCCGCGGGAAGGCCCGTCGCGGATCCGCCGCGCTCGCGGCTTCCCGAACGAGAGGTTCTCGATGTCGACGATCACGCGCGCGTTTCTGCGGGGTCTGCTCGCGGTCGTACCGCTGGCCGTGACCATTTATCTGCTCTTCTGGATGGCGACGACGGCGGAGCAGCTCCTGGGACCGCCGATCAGGCATGCGCTCGGCGATTCGCGATACGTCCCGGGGATGGGCGTCGGTGCCGGCTTCATACTCGTGCTGGTGCTTGGGATGCTGCTCCAGATTTATCTCGTCCGCAGGCTCTTCGCGTACTTCGAGCACTCCCTCGACCGGATCCCGCTCGTGAAGACGCTCTACGGCTCGATGCGCGATCTCGTGGGCTTCTTCTCCGAAGCGAAGCAAGGTGAGATGAGCCAGGTCGTCGTCGTCGATCCGCTCGGCAACGGCACGCGCATGCTCGGCTTCGTGACGCGCGACGAGTGGAGCCGCGTTCCCGAGGGCATAGGCGGCCAGGACATCGTCGCCGTCTACCTGCCGATGAGTTATCAGATCGGCGGGTTCACGATCATGGTGCCGAGGACTTCCGTCGTTCCGGTCGCCATGCGCATGGAGGAGGCGATGCGCTTCGCGGTCACGGCCGGCGTCGCATCGGGAGGGAGTTCGTGAGCGCGCGGGTCGTCGTCGTCGGCGCGGGCTTCGCGGGAGCATATGCAGCCCGAGGGCTCGACCGCGCCGCGCGACGCGGCGACGTGAATCTCACCGTGATCGACCGCAACGACTACTTCGTCTTCCACCCGCTTCTCGTGGAAGCCGGAACGGGCAGTTTGCAGCCGCGCCACGTCGTCGTCCCGATTCGCCCCTTTGCTCCGCACGCGCGATTCGTCATGGGGGACGTCATCCGGATCGACCTGCAGGAGAGGCGCGTCCGTTTCTCCATCGCCGAGGCCGGCATCGAGCGCGAAATCCCGTACGACCATCTCGTGCTGGCGCCCGGAAGCGTCACGCGCATGCCGTCCGTTCCTGGGCTCGCGGAGCACGGTTTCGAGATGAAAAGTCTCACCGACGCGATCGCCCTGCGCGACCGTGCCGTGCGCCTGCTCGAAGCGGCCGATGCCTGCGATGACGGGGTGCTGCGCAGGCGGCTCTTGAGTTTCGTCATCGTCGGCGGGAACTACACCGGCGTCGAAGTCGCGGGCGAACTGGACGTCTTCCTGCGCGGCGCCGCTTCGCGGTTTCCCAACGTGGATGCCGGCGACATCTCGATCGCGCTCGTAGAACTCGGGACGCGAATCCTGCCCGCGCTCGACGCCGATCTGGCGCTCTACGCAACACGCAAGCTCCGCGAGCGCGGTGTCGGCGTGCATTTCGAGACGACCGCATCCGCGATCGATCGCGACGGCGTCACGCTTCGGGACGGTCGGATGCTCCCCGGTCACACGGTCATCTGGTGCGCGGGCATCGCGCCGTCACCGCTCCTCGAGGAGCTCCCTCTGCCGAAGGAGCGCGGATGGCTCCTCTGCGAACCTGATCTTCGGGTCCGCGGGCAGGAGCGGCTGTGGGCGATCGGCGACTGCGCCGTCAATCCAGATCCCTCCGGCAATCCGTACCCACCAACGGCGCAGCACGCGGTACGGGAGGGAGCGCACCTGGCGCGCAATCTGCTTCGAACGCTTCGCGGCGAGGCAACGATCCCGTTCGTCTTCGCGTCACAGGGCGCACTCGCTCCGCTGGGCTGTCGAACCGCTGTCGCGAAGATCTTCGGCGTCAGACTCTCGGGATTTCCGGCATGGTTTGCCTGGCGGACGGTCTACCTTGCGAAGATGCCCGGACTCGCGCGCAAGGCGCGGGTCGCCGCGGATTGGACGCTCGATCTTCTATTCCGGCGCGAGTACGCGCAGCTCGGAGTACACCGTCCCGAGCGGCGCATCACGCACAGCGCGCATTGACGAGGTCGAGCGCCCAGGCGAGCGAGACGGGCGGTGTCCCAAGCGTCGCCACCCACGAGCGAAATGAGGCCGGGAGCGGCTGACCCGCAGTCCACGGCCCGCCGGGAACGATCTCGAGCTCCTCGCGCAGCAGAGGGCCCGCGACGGCATCGACCGCTTCCCGCCTGCCGAAGACGAACACGCGCGCACCCGGTCTTCCCCAGCGCAGCCCAGCCAGATAGGCACGGGCGCGGACGTGGCTCTCGTCGTCGTCGGCGAGCCAGAGCACGTGCGCCGACACAGCGAAGGCCAGCGCCCGCGTGAGAGGCGAATCCTCCGCGGGAACGGCGACGGCGATCGCGCGCGTCGACGCGGCATACTCGTCGAGACCTGCCGTCAGCGCGACCTGGAAATAGGCCGACGCTCGCCGCGGGTCGCATGACGCGCACGCCACGACGGGCGCGTCCACGGTGGCGAGCACTTCCGTCTCGGCTTCGAGAGGGAACGCGGCGGTCTCGTTGGACGGCGCTTCGATCGCGTCGCTCCCAGCCGCGGTATCGTCGCGGGCTGCCCCCGAAAAGAGCAGGTCGAAGACCCCGTCGAGGTCGTCCTTTTCGCGCCGAGAGAGCGTCACGCGGGGCTCGTGCCGGGCGCCTGATCCAGGGCGTCGGCCGTACGAGCGGCGCGAGGCGCGCTGCGCGGTGGAACGTCGACGACCGAGTTCTCGCCTCCGAAGGCGTTCCACTGCCGTTGCGGATTCGCGGGATCGCAGGTCCACTCGCCGCGCACGATGAGTTTGTACTCGTGCCGGCCGGGAGCGACCGCCACTCGCTTGCGCCAACCGCGACGTGTCACTTCGAGAGCAACGCCCTGGTCGGGATTCCATCCGTTGAAATCGCCAGCGAGGAGCACTTCTTCGGGACGCAACTGAGGATGCGCGAGGAGTAAGGCACCGGGGCGGACCTCGACGCCACGGAAGGGCGCTTCGGAAACTTCGGCGGGCTCGCCCCACCCGGCAGCGAGGAGTCGCACGACCGTCGAAAAGTCGCGGGCAACGCCGCTGCGCGGATGGACCTCGTTGACGGTCTTGCCCTCGCGGGCGGCGCGAGGGACGAGAACGCTGCGGCGGACCTGCGCGGGCATGACGAGTCCCGGCTTGCGCTGCCGCAGCGAATCGACGGCTTCACGCGCCGCTTCGTCGGTCGTCGCGACGAGGCTCGGCAGCACGCGCGGTGTCACGACGTGCTGCGTGCGATCGCGAATCACCGCGAGCGTCGCGAGCAGCCGGTCGAGGCCCTGGATGCCGAACGGCGTCGGGTCGACGGGAACGATCACCTCGTGCGCCGCCATGAGCGCGTTCGCCGTGAGCAGCCCGAGATGCGGTGGCGAATCGATGAGCACGGCGTCGTAGGCAACCGGAAGCGCGGCGATGTGCTCGACGAGCCGCTCCTCGCGGCCGTTGGTCTTCGCAAGCATCGATTCGAGTCCCGCGAGCCCCAGATTGGCGGGCGCCACGTCGAGCCCAGGCCTCGCGGTAACGAGACACTCGGTGAGCTGGGGACCCTGCGTTTCGAGGGCGCCCTGCGCGAGAACCTGCGAGAGCCCGGGCGCCTCGTCGCGAGGTTTCACGCCTAGACCGAGCGCCACGTGACTCTGCGGATCGAGATCGATCAGGAGAACGCGCCGGCCGAGCCGTGCAAGTTCGACGGCGACGTGGATCGCGGCGGTGGTCTTTCCGCAGCCGCCCTTTTGATTGATGAAAGCGAGCAGAGCGTTCATCGCGGACTTCCTTCCTGTTCGGACCGATCCCAATGCCCCTCGAACCGGCTGCGGGCGAGGGGGACGAGGTTCGCGGGCGGCAATGATCGCGAAAAGTCACGACGAGGAGAAGGCTTCGTGCGGAGCGCGACTTCGAAGCCCAAGGGAAGCGGACGCGGCAAGCGTCGCATGGGCTCAATCTATCAGCGTTCTCCCTAGGCGATCAACGAGCGTACCCCGGGATTTTTCATTCAGAGAGCCCGGCGCTGGACGCGCATGCCGTCCTCGAGTGCGTCGGAGGGATGCAGGACGACGTTCTCGCCCGCCTGAAGTCCGCTGAGAACCGAAGCGTGGAAGCCGTTCTGATTGCCGATCTCGATGGACCTCACTCGAGCTTGCTCTCCCTCGACGACGAAGACGGCCCAGACTCCTTCGCGGCGGAAGAGCGCCGACGCGGGGACGCGAAGCGCGTCCGCGTCGTCCGCGACGACGACGCCAACCTGCACGCGAAACGCATCGCCGAGCCGTGCCCAAGCCTCCTCATCTCCGGCGGGATCGAGCACGACGTTGACGCGCTGCTCCTCGACGCCGAGCGCGGAGACCTTCATGAAGGCCTGCGGTTCGACGAGCCGCACCCGCGCTTCGAGGGGCGTGTCGCCGCCCCAGCCGTCAACGATCGCTCGCGTTCCGGGCGAGAAAGTCACGGCATCGGTCGAAAGGAAATCAGCGACGATCTCGAGCGACGAGAGGTCGGCGATTTCCACGATCGGAGCCCCCTGCGCGAGGACGGTCTCGCTCTCCTGGAAGCGGCGGAGGATCGTCCCGCTGGCAGGGGCGCGGAGCGCGAGTTCGCGCGCGGCCGACGCCGACCCGGGAGGCACGAGCGCCGCACGGGCGACGGCGAGTTCGCTTTCGGCGCGCCGCAGCGCCGCCTCCGCGGC